>JAGRPD010000029.1:0-29685 GCA_020439875.1 Verrucomicrobiales bacterium | reverse complement strand
GGGAAGAGCCGCTCACAGAGCAGCTGGGTGTGAAGCGCGGCGACGCCATTGGTGGCGTGACTGCCGAGCACGGAGAGGTGGGCCATGCGGACGGATTTGGTGCCGGACTCGTCGATCAAGGAGAGGGCGCGCAGTTTGCCCGCGTCACCCGGCCAGCGGGCGGCGACTTCATTTTCGAGAAAGAGGCGGTTGATCTCGAAAATGATCTGGAGGTGACGCGGCAGGACCCGCTCGAAGAGGGCCACACTCCAGGTTTCCAGGGCCTCGGGGAGGAGGGTGTGGTTGGTGTAGGAGAAGGTTTTTTGGCAGATGGCCCAGGCGTGGGACCACTCCAGCCCCTCCTCATCAATGAGGATGCGCATCAGCTCGGGGATGGCCACGGCAGGGTGGGTGTCGTTGAGCTGGATGGCGGCGACATCGGGGAAGTGGCTCCAGTCCAGATCGTAATCTCGGCGGAAGCGCTTGATGATGTCGGCGATGGAGCAGGCGACAAAGAAGTACTGCTGGACGAGGCGCAGCTCTTTGCCGCTCTCGGTGGCGTCGTTGGGATAGAGGATCTTGGAGACGGTCTCGGCCTCGGCTTTGTCTCGCAGGGCATCGACGTAGCCACCGGCGTTGAAGATTTGGAAATTGAAGTCGTCGCCAGCCTGCGCCTGCCAGAGGCGGAGGACGTTCACGGTCTCGGAGTCATAGCCGACGATGGGGATGTCCCAGGGCATGCCGATGAGTTCGCGGGTGTCCACCCACTCGATGGTGGAGTGGCCGCTGGAGTCAAACTTCCGCTCGACGTGACCGTAAAGGCGGACGGTCTGGCAGTAGGCGGGGCGCATGGTTTTCCATGGGTTTCCCAGGCGGGTCCAGGCGTCGGGATGCTCCACCTGACGGCCGTTGACGAACTCCTGGCGGAACAATCCAAACTCGTAGTGAATGCCGTAACCGACGGCGGGGAGATTCAACGTGCTGAGGGAGTCGAGAAAACAAGCGGCCAGTCGGCCCAGGCCGCCGTTGCCGAGGCCCATGTCGGGCTCTTCATCGATGATGGCCTCCAGGTCCTGCCCGAGAGAGGCGAGCGCGGCCTTGGCGGCGTCGTAAAGGCCGGCATTGCGGAGGTTGTTCTCCAGCAGACGGCCCATCAAATACTCGAGGGAAAAGTAATGCACCCGGCGGACGTGATGCTGGCGGTGAAAGGCGCGGCTGCGGGTGGAGCGATCCAGGGTGCGATCCCGTACGGCCATGCTGGTGGCGACGAACCAATCCCGCGTGGAGGCGGTCTCTAGCTCAGCGGCCAGAGTGAAACGCAGATGGTTGGCGATGGAGACTTTGAGGTCCTCAGGGCTGTTGCCGAGAGCGGGGAGGGTGCTGTCCGCTGTGGAGGTGGGGGTCATGGGGTTCGGTCGTTTGGATGGGAGAATTTTAAAGGGGAAAAGAAAAGGGCTACCAGAGCACCCATTTGGGCACGGTGGCCGGGCTGAGGATCAGGGTGATCTCGCCGCGCGGGGGGTGGTGGAGGAAGTGATTCAGCACATTCTGGGCCGTTCCACGCTGAAACTCTTCAAACCGTTTCGTCAGCTCACGGGCGACGACGACGCGCCGATCGGGCTGCAGCCGGGCCAGCATTTCCAGGGTGGAGACGAGGCGGTGCGGCGATTCAAAGTAGCTGGAGGTGCACTCGCGCTGGAGGGCGGCTTGGAGTTCCTTTTCCCGCTGGCCTTTTTTGTGGGAAAGGAAGCCGCCAAAATAAAATGGAACCACGGGCAACCCCGAGCCGGCGAGGGCGGTGGGTACGGCACAGGGGCCGGGGATGACGGTGAGAGGCAGACCGGCGGCGAGCACGGCCTGGACGAGACGCTGGCCAGGGTCGGCCAAGGTGGGGGTGCCAGCATCGGAGACGAGGGCGATGCGACCTCCCGCCTGAATGCGGGCGACGAGTTCGGGGATGCGGCGGGCCTCGTTATGCTCGTTGAGGCTGATGCGCTCAGGATGCAGGTCGTAGTGACTGAGCAGCCTCTGTGTGTGCCGCGTGTCTTCGCAGGCGACGATGTCCGCGCTGCGCAGGCTTTCCAGAGCGCGGCTGGAGATGTCCGCGAGGTTGCCGATCGGGGTGGCGATCAGGCAAAGCATCCCGCCAGGATCACCAGCGGTGGCGCTGGGGGCGGGCGCTGGGTCGGGATGCGACGGCGGAATCACCAGCCTTCAGAGATCTCGCTCGCCATCGTCACGCCGAGACGCTGGGCGGCGTCTTCCATACCTTGACGCTCGGAGATTTGCCAGTTCGGATCCAGCACGATGTAGGACTCGCCGATGACCTGACCGCGATGCAGAGAGGTGCCGTCGGCGGTGGAGACCAGACGATAAGAGGTGCGCAGGCGGACCAGCAGCTGAGAGGTGCGCAGCACGTTGTTGCGCACGGCGCGGAATTGGCCGCGGTCCACGTAGTTGATCTCGGCCTCGAGCACGGCGTCGGCGTCGTCTTTGGAGACGATCTGGTAGGTGCCATCAGCCTGCAGTTGCTTGATGACGGCGTTGGTCACCAGCACGGCGAGGCGGGGCTCCAGGGTGTTGTTTTTGAAGGTGGGCACCGCGATGCGGGTGACTTCCGCCAGGTGAGCGGGCTTGACACCACCCAGTTGATAACCGGCGCAGCTGGTGAGGAGGGCGGCGGCGAGAGGCAGACAGAGGCGGAGGAGCGTGGTCATGAGAGGGTGGGAAAAGGTGGGAGGTCGGGAGAAACGGGAGATTTACTCGGCCTTTTTCGCGGGCTGTTCCGCGCTAGCTCCTGCGGCTTTGGCCGGGGCAGGCTCGGGGGCTGGGGCAGGCGGCGAGGGGATGGGTGGCACCGGCAAAAGTGGCTCGGTGGTGGGCTGCGGGGTGATGGAGGGCGCGTCAGACTGACCCGGTGCCGGCGGGATGGGCAGGAGTGGTGCGCGCTCTCCGGGGGCGGCGGGCGGCAGCAGCATGCCGGGTGCCGGTGTGGTATCGGCTCCGGGGCGGGTGGGCAGATTCGGCTCCTGCAGCGGGATGGGCATGAAGTCATCCTGCTCGGTGCGCATGGAGGGCTTTTGGCTCAGCTTGGCCAGCTCCGGCGAGGGCGGGCCCACGTAGTCATTGCGAGAGCGCAGATCCACGGCGGCGGGTACGGTGAAGTCCTGCATCGGCTGGCCTTCGGTATCGACGACGGCATCCGGGTTGGTCTGGGCCAGCTTGGCCAGCAGGGTGCGGGCTTCGTTGGAGGATTCAGCACTGCCAAATTTCAGTGCCTCATTGTAGTAAATGGCGGCGGCCTTGGGTTTGCCTTGTTTCTCGTAGAATTTGCCGATCTCAAGGGACTTGGCGGCTTCGTCTTCGTTGACGCGGGCCAGGATCATCTCGGCCTCGCTGGCACGTTCCCCACTCGGGTTGGAGGCGACGTAGGTGGTCAGGGCGTCTCGGGTGCTGGTCAGGTTGGAGGCGTCCTCACTGCGCTGGGCGGCGATGTTGGCGATGGCACCGATGCGGAATTGGGCTTCAGCGGCCTGGGGAGAGTTGGGATAGTTGTCCACCACACCTTGATAGGCGGTGGTGGCGAGGGCTTTGTCGCCACGATCCTGATAAATCTCGCCAATGCTGAACTGCGCCATGGGGGCGTATTTGCCGAAGGGGGCGTTGGTGATGATCTGACGATACATCGCGATGACGTCGTCCGACGCGATTTTCATGGGGATGAAAACAAGGGAGCGCTGCTTTTTGCCGCCCTTGGCTTCCTCGGCGATTTCAAACTGACGCTGGATGGCATCTGTAAAGCGGGGGCTTTGGCGATGGTCTTCCACGAGCGACTGCAGGGCGTCGAAGGCATCCTGCAGCTTGCCGGTGTCCTGAATGATCAAGGCGCGGGCGTAGGCGGCCTCAGCAGCAGTCTGCGTGAAGGGGAAGTCCTTCAAAATGCGGCTGTAGAGGTTCTGAGCCTTGCCGGTGTCGCCGCGCTGCTGGGCGTCGCGCGCTTCCGCGAGCACGGCACCGGCTTGCGCTTCTTGAGCTTGGCGCTCGGAGGCGGTGGGCACTTTTTTGTCGGATTTTTTGAAAAAATCAAACAAGGCGTGGGCTTGCGGCTGCTGGGCCAGCAGCGTGCCTGCCACGAGCAGGGCGAGGGGCAGACGATGAGAGGCGAGGGAATTCATCAGGTCGAGAGTAGTGGAGGCTTCGGGAGGCGTCAAGCCATCAGAGTTGGCCCAACGGACAGGTGGCGTGGGCTCAAGGCAGCGCGGCGGTGATGGCGTCTCCCATCTCCTGGGTGCCGACCCGTCGGGTGCCGGGCGCGCCGGTAAAGATATCGCCCGTGCGCAGACCCAGCTGGATGACGGAACGGACGGCCGCTTCGATGGCCGCGGCTTCCGCCTCCAGCCCCAGGGAGAAACGCAGCATCAAGGCGGCCGACAAAATTTGCGCAATCGGGTTGGCGACGCCTTGACCCGCGATGTCCGGCGCGGTGCCGCCGCTGGGCTCGAACATGCCAAAGTAGAGCCCGTCCCCCTTGGGCTGGCCCAGGCTGGCGCTGGCCAGCATGCCGAGACTGCCGGCGATCATGGCCATCTCGTCGCTGAGGATGTCGCCAAAGAGATTCTCGGTGACGAGCACATCAAAGCTCCGCGGGGCCTTGATCAGCTGCATGGCGGCATTGTCCACGTAGAGGTGATCCAGCTTCACTTCAGGGTATTCTTTGGCCACCTCATTCATCGTCTCCCGCCACAGCACGGAGTTGGTGAGGACGTTGGCTTTATCCACCGAGGTCAGACGCCGGCCCCGGCCCATCGCAGCGCGAAAGGCCACATGCGCGATCCGCACGATCTCGCTCTTGCGATACACCATGGTGTCGATGACTTCGATGTCGCCGTCTGGCAGGGTCTGGCGGGATTTCGGCTGGCCAAAGTAGAGACCGCCGGTCAATTCGCGCACGCAGAGCACATCAAAACCGCCCTCCACCAGATCCGGACGGATGGGGCTGGAGGCCGTGAGCGCGGGGTAGCAGATGCCGGGACGCAGGTTGGCAAAGAGGCCGAAATGCTTGCGCAGCGGCAGCAAAGCGGCCCGCTCAGGCTGCTCGGCAGGGGGCAGGTGCTCCCACTTCGGCCCCCCGACGGAGCCGAATAAAATCGCATCGCTCGCCTCGCAGGCGGCTAGTGTCGTGTCCGGCAGCGCCTTGCCCGCTGCATCGATGCCCGCCCCACCGACGGGGTGTTCATCGAATTGAAATGCGATGTCGGACTTGGCAGCCACGGCTCGGAGGACCTTCAAGGCCTCCGCCATGACTTCAGGTCCGATGTAATCTCCAGGAAGGACGGCGATCGGGTAAGTGCGGCTCATGTGGGGGCATTTTTTGGACGCAAAACCCGCCCGGAGCAAGCGAGGAATGGTGACACTGGCAAGCCCTGCCTCCGCCTCCCCCGCCCTCGTTCCTTTTATCCCGCCGCCTCGAAACCCCTCCCGGCAGCATTGACACCACGGAGTGCCTGCGGCAAAACACTCCCTAGCCTCGGATCCCCCCCACGCTCATGCCGCCCGATCCCGCATCACCTCCCCCCGATGACCTGTCCGCCCGCGTCGAGCGGGAGCGGCTGGCGCATACCGAGCGCGATGTCATGGCTGAGCACAACCGGCTGAAGGATCGCTTTCCCCACCTGGAGACCTATCCCTCCCGGCTGCGATTGCAAAAAGCCTACCGCCAGCAGGTGACGGAACTCACCGGCCTCCACGTCCTCGACTACGGCTGCGGCCGTGGCGACATGGCGCTGGAGTACCTGCGGGCAGGGGCCGCCAACGTCTGCGCCATCGACATCTCCTCCGTCTATGTCGAGGACGCCCAGCGGCGGGCGCTGCAGGCGGGATTCGGCGAGGACCGCGCCAGCTTCGCGGTGATGGATGCGCATCACTTGGAGTTTGCCGAGGCCTCTTTCGATGTGGTCGCCGGCTGGAGCATCCTGCATCACCTCGATCCCGAAATCGCGCTCGGCGAGATCCACCGCGTGCTGCGGCCCGGCGGACGTGTCCTGTTGTGGGAGCCCCTGGCCGATCACCCGATGATGCGCCTGTTCCGCTGGCTCACCCCGCAGGCCCGCACCGAGGATGAAAAGCCCTTCTCCGGAGCGGATTTGCGGCGGCTCTTTTCGTCCCGCCCCTGGCAGTCCCAGGTCGCCGCTTGCGGCCTGCTGGAGGCTCCTGTCGCCGCCTTCACCTCGCTGATCATGCCGTCACGTCGGGACAACGCCCTGCTGCGCCTGGCCGACTGGGCCGAGCGCCGCATCAGTCAGCGCGGCTGGTTGCTCTCCTGGAATCAGCACATGCTGATCCACCTGATCAAAGCCTGAGCCGCCTCAGTAAATCATGCTCTGGTCAGGTTCCGTGGTCTCCTCCATGGACTTCACCCGCACCAGCGGCACGGTTTGCCCGCCCTCCTTCACGTAGTCCATCGTGCCCGTCACCTTCACCCAGGTCATGTCCTTCATCTCAGGAGCCGACTTGCCAAAATCCACCGGCACCGAATATGGGCGCGCATCCGCCGCGCAGCACTGCACCAGCATGCGGAAGATCCGCAAGCGATGGCCCTCGTCATTGTTCACCTTTTCCGGCAGCACCTGTGCGATCGTTTCCACCGGCTGTCCTTTCAACACCCCCTGCACCTCCAGATCGCCGGCGGTGTAGTAAATCTCCGGCACCTCGAGAATGAAATTGCCCGCCGAACTCTTCGGCACCTGCGCTTCCAAATCCGCCAAGGTGAAGCCGCCATAACTTTGTGCAGGCGTCGCTGACCCAGCGTCTTGGGATGCAGGCGCATCACCACCCGCCGCCGGTGGTGCGTCACCTCCGGCGTTGGATCCAGCAGATGCCACCGGTGCTGCCGTCGTCGCTGGAGTCGGTGCCGGAGGAGCATCCGGCGTCGTTGCCGCCACCGTCGGCGCGGCAGTCGGCGCGGGTTTGGGCGCTGCGTCGGGCTTTTTCAGGCTGAATTGATCCGCCCTCGCGGTGGAGGCATAGTTTTGATTGTAGAGACCCTTGTTGATCACCGCGTTTGGACTGTAACGATCCGGCGTCATCACCGCCGCCAGCGTCAGAGGCACGGCCAGAATGCCCACCGCCACCAGCCGACCCATCGCGCTGGACTCCTCCAAAATACCATGCGCATGGTCGTGGCCACCGTGGTCATGCCCGCCACAGCATCCCCCAGCATGAGCATGGGAGTGCGCGTGCCCCGACTCGCCTTCGTGATGGTGGCAGGTACCATGGTCATGATCGTGCGCGTGATCATGGTGATGGTCGTGCGCGTGATCATGTTCGTGAGCATGCCCGTGATGGCAGCAGCTCTTCGCCGTTTTTTCCGCCGGAGCCGAGTCCGCGCCGTGGCAGCAACTGTGCCCCTCATGGCCGCACTTGCCCTCGCCATGGTCGTGATCGTGGCCGTGGTCGTGCCCTTCACAGCCGATGTCTTCCGCATTCCGAGTGAGGAAATTGAAAACTCCCAGAATCACTAGGCCAATGCCCGAGATCAGCACCATCGGACGGAAAATGCCATCGGGCGGCAGGTAGTGCGAGAGACGGCCCGACAGGTAAAAGTAAAGCAGTACCCCGCCCCAAAAAAGGAGCAGGATCACACTGACCAGATGGATGGAACGCGATTGAGTCATGACGGCGAGACGTTGAGAATTAGTGAATCCATGTTGGCAGAGCCTGCATCAGCTGCATCCACGGCACGCTGAGAAAACCAATGAGGAGAAAAAGTCCCAGCAGCAAAATCACCACCACCCGGCGGCGGAAAACGGCGTGGTACATAAAGACCAACTTCACGTCCATCATCGGTCCAAACACCAGAAAAGCCAGCTTGGCCGCGTTGGAAAACACCGCCATCGGAGCGGCAATGAAGGCATCCGAAGTGCTGCACAGGGAAAGCACAAATCCCAGCGCCATGATCGAGGGGATCGCCAGCCAATCATTGCCCGCCACATGGTCCAGCAGGGATTGATTCACCTGCGTGTTGAAGATGGAAGTGATGATCACCCCCACCGTGAAGTACATGCCCGTGTCCAAAAAGTCGCGCATCGCCGTGCGCATCGCATGCACCAGCCGTCCATCGAACGACGCCCGCGCCCCCTCCGCTTCCTTCCCGGTGGGGCGTTGTTCCACCGCATCTGCCACACTGTCCCGAAGCACCTGCCGGGGCCGCAGCCGCAGCATCAGCAGCCCCACAATCACCGCCACCACGTAGCCGAGCGAGAGGCGGCCCAGTGTCATCGGTGCATCCAGCACGCTCGCCAGACCATCCACCTTTTGGAACTCCTTGAAAGCCGTCAGCGTGCTCACCACCACGATCGGATTGATGATCGGAGCCGATAGCAAGTACGTCATCGCGCAGGAAAGCGGCAGACCCTTTTGCACCAAACGCCGTACCACCGGCACCACCGCGCACTCACAGACCGGAAAGATCAGCCCCAAAAACCCCGCCATCAGGGTCGAGAGCACACGATTCCGCGGCAGCATCCGCTCCAGCAGCCGCGCCGGGAGAAACGCATCAATAAAACCCGAAAGCAGTGTCCCCACCAAGATATACGGAGCCCCCTCAAACAGGATGCTGAGAAAAGCCATCAAGACATCACCGAACCGGCTGGGATCGGGCATGGCAGCGAGAAAGGAAGGGAGAAACATGAGTACGACCCCTTAAAACGCCAATCAGAACCCAGTTCAAGCGCCAAACTTTCAGCATTCATTCTGCTAACCTCCCCAGCCACTCCGCCAATCTCAATTTTAAAATCTCAAATTACCCTCAAAATCTCGCTGAGAGTTTTCTCGACAATCTGAAGAAGATCCGCGTCCAACCCGGCGGAGACCTGCCCATGGACTTCACGGACGACGGCGGACTTGGTGCCCCGTGAGCCATTGGAAAGGCTGGAAGGCCTCCGCCTGCATCATCCATCGCCGTTCATTTTATCCACCTTCTTCGCATGAACCGAATTACCTCGGAAAAAAGGCCCACGAACCTGCGGGCCACCATGGGGCGATCCACTGCCTCAATGCCCCATTGGCAGGTGCTGGCCTGCCTGCTCGCCACCGTGATCCTGGCCTCCAGTCAGACCGGTCCGACCACTCCGACTTGGTGGGGGAACCGTGGAGTCACCACCGGCAGTGCCGCTGCCGACGACTACGCACTCGTCAACGTCGGCCAACTCAAAACCCTCTTCGCCTTTGAAATCCCAGACCTCGTTACTGAGACAGACACTGATCGTGATGGCATCCCCGATGCGATTGAGTTGGCCAATGGTCTTGATCCCAACGATTCGACGGACGCTGCAGGGGATCTAGATGGTGATGGCGTGTCCAATCTGAAGGCCTATCTTGCTGGGATGGAGATAAACGTTCCCTCCAATGCCCTTGATGATGACGATGACACCATGACCAACGGTCAGGAGATTTATTGGAATTCTTTGTTCCCCGGCATCATGAATCCCGCCTATTTCGCGGATGCAGTTCTTGATTTTGATGGTGATGGAGTGCTCAACTACGAAGAACTGCAACTCGCCCTCAACCCAGGTGATCCCGACTCAAGCAGCCCTGAAATCGAGGAACCCTTCGGGCAGTGGCAGGAGAATGGATATGAAGGACCTGAAGTACCATGGAGGGTTCAGGATGCTGAAAAGTATTACAAACAGATCGACTATGACGATGACGGTGTCTTTGATGTTGGTGTGTTTTGGATTGAAGAGAAAACCTTTGTCAAAGGGGACCTTTGGGCCAGTGTGGACACATCACCAGACCTCGTCTTTGCTCATCAAAACGGTCATTCGGATTGGAGTGCTCAAGTGGGAATGGGGGATACCGACGGAGATGGCATGAAAGACGTTTGGGAGCATCAATACCGCAGTCGTGGAGCAGCCAATGGAACCGACCTTCGCAATCCCAACGATGCAGCCAGTGATTTTGAACCCGATGGGGTGTCGAATCACTGGGAAGAAATCTTGAGCACCAATCCCTTGGTTGCCGATGGAAACCTCGATTTCGATGGAGATGGAGTGCCCAATGCCTGGGAGATCGCCTTGGGTGCGGAACCGGACTCCAACTGGAGCCGCCCTCCTTTGACGCTGACTTTGGTCAGTGGAGGAGATCAATCCTCCGTTGCAGGATCCTACCTCCCAGAGCCCATCGTGGTCGGTGCCTTTTGGGGACCTTATCCAGTCAAGGGCCTTCAGCTCGATCTCGACGACGGAGGCCTGGGTGGACGTTGGGTCACGCCGGGAGGAAAAATCCGCAAACAGCTCCAGATCGGAGAGGACGGCATCGCTCTGATTTGGTATTCATTGCCAATAAGTCCAGGGAGCATCTCTTTAACAATGACATTCTCTCTTATGCAATGGGACAACGTGCAGCATGACTGTCACAGCTTGGCGGTTAAGCAGACAGAGCGAACGAAACTACTCGGCGAGATGGAGAGGTTTTGGCGTGGGGTTGCAACCGATGTATTGCCGATCACGCCGCCCGACCTTTGGGACCATTTGTTGATCGACGTGCGTGGAATCGATGGAGGCATCAGCATCTATCCGCAACACTCAACAAAACCACCGTTCCGGGTGGCTTGGGCGCGCCTAGACTTGCATCAATTAGCCCGTGATTTTGAAGCTCTTGATGAACGTGAAATTGATGAGGGAAGCAAGGCATCGGAGATCAACCGTGCATATGCCACAATGCTCGTTGAAGCGGCCAAAGAGGCACGGCTTTCTGATTTGCTTGGGAGAACCCAAATCTTGCTGCTTCGCTTTGTTGCCTACTCAGAAGATCAAACACCGCCATTTTTGGAGCAGGAAGTGTAGAGAAAAGTCTCTCCGGCCTGCAATGGCTCTCCCCGCCGCGCCCGTGCCTGAGCTTGGCAGTCATCGCCAAGGCCGATGACTCGTCACGCAGTAAATAAGTTTGCAGCAACATAGTTTTTAATTGGTTGATGGCAGTCTATTTGAGCTCAAGCGCTCGTTGGTGGCTCTTTTGAGTAAGCTAAGTGCTACGGCCAGAAAGGCGGGAGAGAATTCGCCGCCAGGTACACCATTACAAGTAACCCAAGCGATGTGGAGGGAGGCTGCGGCCGGGCTCAATAAGTATGTTAATGAGGCGGTTGCTTTTGGTAATCCCAATACTTTGGTGATTGGTGAACAAGTAGCGCTTGATTCAGCCTTCATTCAAGCTTTATTGAATGAGGGCATAACATGCCTTTTTGCAGTGGCACCAAAGTTATAAGCTGAAGGTTATTATGGGTAACGAACGCAATGGCATGATCGTTTTTCAAGAGGGAGTGTCAATCAAAGAGGTTGCACGTGCTTTCGATTGTCTTTGTGATCGATTTGGTATGGTTCTTTCCACGTTTTTTGACACGGTGGAACCGGGAGTTCGTATCGTTTCTAGATGTAGGGAAATAAGGCGCAAGGCATCTTTTTCTGAAGCTGTCCAGTGGATCGAAGCCCAGCCTGAAAATGAGAGATGGAGTCCTTCGTTTGAAATCTTCGATGCGAAGAAACGCTACAGCTACGGTGTATGGATCGCGTCAGGGGATTGTGGTGGCGAGATTAAGTCCATTAATTTATCCGCGAAGCTTATTGGAGGCTATCCCAATCTGCATCAAGGCGTCGTGGCAGAGGCCCGCAAAACCTGGAAAGGAGGTGAGGAACCGTGTGCGGAAGACGTTCGGGAGTTGGAACATCAAGATTATCATTTTTTTTATACGGCATTCAATGGGTTGCCTGGAGTCGAGTGGATCACTATTGGAAATGATTTCGATGGGGGCTGTGCCTTTTGGATGAAACGGGGCAACGTATCTCCAGAAGGTGAACCGATTCTAGGCGATCGAATTCCTTTTTTGGAAGAATGGTGTGCGAAGCATGATCCCGAGTTTTGGCAAGGAGGGCGTTCCTTGGAGGGACCAGCCTTTCACGGAATGGTCCTGTTTCCGTGGTACACGCGTGACAAGGTTTACGGGCCGACTCCATGGGTGGGTTGGTAACAAGGGATAAGTTTGCATCTACGCAGGTGCTGGGTAAGCGTCATCGGAGCCACTCTGAGTGATGGGTGGTGAGGGGACTATCAGTGATCGCTGGGGCAAGTTCGCAGCAATACAGTCGCGAGCGCTTGATTTTGCGGCGTTTTTGACCCATGAAAGTTGCGGAAAACGAGGGTCCTTGGGTCGGGATTGATGCGGAGGTCGGGGAAGACAAAAGAGAGAAGATGGGAGTGGAGGTTTGGGGGGTGATGAGGTGGCTTTGGTTGGATGCTTGGGTTGGCCGCGAAAGATCGCATGGAGCGCAAAACTGAAGCATGGGACGGTTTGTTTTCTCTGCGTGCTTTGCGGCTGAAGGATAGGGAGAAGAAAGGGGCTGGGCTTGAGGGGCGTTGGAGGGTGGGATGATGCGATTTCTTGTTGGTTGGGTTTTGATTTCAGTGACAGCGGTTGCGACGGCGGCGGAGAAACGTCCGGCGGCCCATTCACGGCCGGCGCCGGTGGTTTCTCCGGTGATGGTGGAGGGCGGTGGGGTGAGGTTTCAACTGAAGGCTGCTAAGGCGCAGTCGGTGATGCTGACGGGTGAGATGATGGAGGGTCAGGTGGAGCTGACGCGAGATGAGGCGGGGCTGTGGTCGGTGACGCTGGATGCGGTGGAGCCGGGACTTTATGGCTACAGTTTCATCGTCGATGGTGTGCGGGTGGTTGATCCTGGGAATGCGGCGGTGAAGCCTTCCCGCAACAATACGACGAGCATTTTGCAGATTCCGGGCGGGATGCTGCATGATTTCAATGAGGTGCCGCATGGGACGGTGCACCAGCATGATTATCATTCGGCGTCGATTGATCGGTTTCGCCAGCTGCGGGTGTACACGCCGCCGGGTTATGAGACGGGGGCGGAGCGCTACCCGCTGCTGGTGCTGCAGCATGGGCACAGCGATAACTTTGCTTCTTGGACGACCTACGGGAAGGCGCACTGGATTTTGGACAATCTGATCGCGCAGGGCAAGGCGGTGCCGATGATCGTGGTGATGCTGGATGGGCATCCGAGGGAGGAGTCGTATGGCGATGGGCGATCGGTGGCGAACACGGAGGAGCTGAAGCGGGATTTGCTGGAGGTGGCGCTGCCGATGGTGGAGAGGCTTTATCGGGTGAAGCCGGGGCGGGAGAATCGGGCGCTGGCGGGACTGTCGATGGGGGGGCTGCACACGATGTCGATCGGGATGACGTCGTTGGAATCGTTTGCGTGGTTGGGGAGCTTCAGTGGGGCGATGCCGGATGCGGCGGTGATGAGGTCGGCGATGGAGGATGCGGCGGGGACGAATGCGAGGTTGAAGTTGTTGTGGATCGCTTGTGGGGAGAAGGATTTTCTGTTGGAGGAGAATCAGGCGATGGTGGCGGCGCTGGAGCAGGCGGGGGTGAAACATGAATGGCACCTGACAGAGGGGGCACACCAGTGGTGGGTGTGGCGGAAGTATTTGGCGGAGTTTGCGCCGAGGTTGTTTCGTTGATGAGGGTGGAGAGTGGAGAGTGGAGAGTGGAGAGTGGGGAGTGGAGAGTGGGGAGTGGAGAGTGGAGGGTGGGGAGTGGAGAGTGGATGGGTTGAAACCACGGATGGACACGGATGGACACGGATTTTGAGGGAGTTGGGTGGTTTGGGTTTTTGGGAGGATGATAAAAGATGGGGGTGAAAGATGGGGGAGGTAGGTGGCTCGTGCTTGGCAAAGGCGGACTCGCTGCTAGGCTGGGTGGCTTATGCTTGATATCCGTCTGCTGCGCGAAACTCCTGATTTGGTCAAACAACGGCTTGCTGGCCGGGATGCGGGTCTGATGGCGGTGGTGGATGAGATCCTGCGGATCGATGCGGCGCGGCGGGCGGCGGAGACGGAACGGCAGGCGCTGCAGGGGGATCGCAATCGGAATTCCAAGGAGATCGGGTTTGGCAGGAAGAACGGGGAGGATACTTCGGCGAAGGAGGCGGAGGTGAAGGGGATTGGTCAGCGGATCGATCAAATCGGTCAGGAGGCGGATGCGGCGGATCAACGGCAGCGGGAGCTTTTGCTGGGGCTGCCGAATTTGCCGCATGAGGGTTGTCCGGTGGGGGAGACGGCGGAGGAGAATCCGGAGATTCGACGTTGGGGGGAGGTGCCGACGTTTGATTTTGAGCCGAGGGATCATGTGGCGCTGGGGCAGGCTCTGGGGATGATCGATTTTGAGGCGGGCGCGAAGATCACGGGCAGTGCGTTTGTGGTGTATCGCGGTGACGGGGCGCGGTTGGAGCGGGCGTTGATCAGCTTTTTGCTGGATCTGCACACGCGGGAGCATGGGTATGTGGAGATCAGTCCGCCGCTGCTGGTGCGGGCAGAGGCGCTGGTGGGTACGGGGCAGTTGCCGAAGTTTGGAGATCAGGTGTATCACTGCGGGGAGGATGATTTGTATCTGATCCCGACGGCGGAGGTGCCGGTGACGAATTTGCACCGGGAGGAGATTGTGAAGCCGGAGCAGCTGCCGATCCAATATGCGGCCTACACGCCGTGTTTCCGCCGGGAGGCGGGCAGTGCGGGGTTGGGGACGCGGGGTCTGATCCGGATGCATCAGTTTGATAAGGTGGAGCTGGTGCACATCGTGAAGCCGGAGGAGAGCATGGCGGTGCTGGAGGCGCTGACGGGCCATGCGGAGACGGTGCTGCAACGGCTGGGTCTGCACTATCGGGTGATCGAGCTGTGCACGGGGGATTTGGGGTTTGGATCGGCGCGGACGTATGACATTGAGGTTTGGGCTCCGGGTCAGGGGGCGTATTTGGAGGTGTCGAGCTGCTCGAACTTCGGGGACTATCAGGCGCGGCGGATGAATCTGCGGTACAAGGATGAGGCGGGAAAAAATCGCTTCTGCCACACGCTGAATGGTTCGGGGACGGCGTTGGCGCGGCTTTATGTGGCGCTGGTGGAGACGTATCAGCAGGCGGATGGGAGTTTGCTGCTGCCGGAGGTGTTGCGACCTTATTTTGGAGGTGAACGCATCGGTTGAGACGCAAGCGCGACCGAGCACTGCGCTGGTGGCGGTGTCAGGAGGGCGGGATTCGGTGGTGCTGCTGCACTGGCTGCTGGAGCAGGGGTGGCATCGACGGCTGGTGGTGTGCCATTTGAACCACGGGCTGCGGGGGCGGGCATCGGGTCAGGATGCGGTGTTCGTGCGGCGTCTGGCGGCGGGGCTGGGGGTGGAGTGTGTGGTGGAAAAGGTGGATGTGGAGGCGCTGGCGACGGCGGAGGGGTGCTCGCTGGAGACGGCGGGGCGGCGGGCGCGGTGGAGTTTTTTTGAAAAGGTGGCGAGGCGACGGAGGACGGAGTGGGTGTACCTGGGGCATCATGGGGAGGATCAGGCGGAGACGGTGCTGGCGCAGCTGTGTCGTGGGGCGGGGCTGAAGGGGCTGGGGGGAATGCGTGAGGTGCAGCGTTTGGAGAGTGGGCTGGTGCTGCGGCGGCCGCTGTTGGGATGGAGGCGGCGGGACATCGATGCCTACGTGGCGGAGCGGGGGCTGAGGTTTCGGGAGGATGCGAGCAATGCCTCGGCGGAGCATCGGCGCAATCGTCTGCGGTCTGAGGTGCTGCCGCTACTGGATGAGATTTTTCAAAGGGATGTGAGTGAGCGGCTGGCGGCGGCGGCGGCGCTGGCGGGGCGGGATGAGGCGGTGCTGGAGGGCTGGGTGGGGGAGTTTTTGGAGGTGGAAGCAGGGCTGGTGGAGGGGGGGGCCCTGAGGCTGAGTCCGGAGGTCAAGGCGCTGCCGGATGCGCTGCTGGATCGGCTGTTGCGGCGCTGGCTGCGGGAGGTGGGGGGGCTGGGGGAGATCGGGCAGCGGCACACGGCGGCGGTGCGGGGGCTGCTGCGGGAGCGGGATCCGGCGCGGGTGATGCTGCCGGGTGGGGTGATGGTGGGGCGAAAAAAAGGTCGTCTTTGGGTGGAGCAGATTCGTTGAACATGGAGCCGCCTGCCGTTGACAAAAGGCTGTGTAACGTGATTTTTCACAAATGCCGCGCATTGATATCCCCCGGAAATCGATTTATCGTCTGTCCATCTACCAGCGTTGTTTGCAGCGGCTGAGGGAGAATGGCGTGGAGACTGTGTCTTCGGAGGCTTTGGCGAAGGCGGCGGGGGTGAAATCGACGCAGCTGCGCAAGGACTTGACGTATTTTGGCCAGTTTGGCACGCGGGGTCTGGGCTACAACGTGGAGGCGCTGAGCACGACGATCGGGGAAGTGCTGGGGCAGAACAAGCTGCAGCCGGTGGTGCTGGTGGGAGTGGGGAATTTGGGATCTGCGTTGCTGCGTTACGGGGGCTTCCGCAAGGAGGGTTTTGAAGTGGTGGCGGCGTTTGATGCGGCTCCTGAGGGGCGGCGGCGAGATGGGGGGCCGACGCCGGTGCTGGCGATGGCGAAGCTGGAGCCGTTTGTGCGGGAAAATGACGTGAAGATGGCGATCCTGACGGTGCCGGCTCCGGCGGCGCAGGAGGTGGCGAATGCGCTGATTCACGCGGGGGTGCAGGCGATTTTGAACTTCTCTCCGACGATCATCGATGTGCCGGATCAGGTGGTGGTCAATAGCGTGGATCTGGCGGTGGAACTGGAGAATCTGAGTTACTTTATCCGTTGAGCGCGGCGGTGGGCTGGAGCAGGCTGGGCGCATGTCGCGCCCCATCCTTCGCATCCATCCTGCAGACGACGCCATCGTGGCCTTGCGGCCGCTGGCGGCGGGTCAGACCGTGACGCTGGAGGGGCTGAGTTGGACTCTGCCAGGGGCGGTGGCGGCGAAGCACAAGTTTGCGGCTCGCGATTTCTCGGCGGGAGAGTGGGTGACGATGTATGGGGTGACGGTGGGACGCGCGCGGCGGGGGATCGCGGCGGGGGAGTGGCTGAGCACGGAGAATCTGGAGCATGCGTCGGGGGCCTTTACGGGTAAGCAGGCGGCGGTGAGCTGGACGCCGCCGGAGGTGTCACGCTGGCAGGGGCGGACGTTTGAGGGCTTTCGCCGCAGTCACGGGGTGGCGGGTACGGCGAATTACTGGATCGTGCTGCCGCTGGTGTTTTGTGAGAGCCGCAATGTGGCGATGATGCGGGAGGCGCTGACGCGGGGGCTGGGGTATGCGGTGAGCAGTCCGTATGAGCGCTATGTGGAGGGGCTGCGGCAGGCGCATGCGCATGCGGGTGCGGGGATTGAGGTGAGTCTGGCGGAGGTGGTGGAGGCGAGGCCGTATTTTTCCCGGATGTCTGGGGTGGCGTTTTTGGATCACGGCCTGGGCTGTGGGGGGACGCGGCAGGATGCGCTGGCGTTGTGCCGGCTGCTGGCGGGTTATTTGGCCCACCCGAATGTGGCGGGCGCGACGGTGCTGAGTCTGGGTTGTCAAAATGCGCAGGTGAGTCTGCTGGAGCAGGAGCTGGCGCGGTGGGATCCGGCTTTTGACAAACCGTTGCATATCTTTGAGCAGCAAAAGTCGAAGTCGGAGCGGGAGATGATCGCGGAGGCGCTGCGGGCGACTTTTGATGGGATGGCGGAGGCGAATGAGCAGGAGCGGGAGGCTTTTCCGTTGAGCGATTTGATCCTGGGGGTGGAGTGTGGGGGGTCGGATGGGTTTTCGGGGATCAGTGCGAATCCGGCGATCGGTCACGCGTCGGATTTGCTGGCGGCGCTGGGTGGGGCTCCGGTGCTGGCGGAGTTTCCGGAATTGTGCGGGGTGGAGCAGAGCTTGTGCGATCGGTGTGTGACGGCGGAGCTGGCGGATCGTTTTGTGGAGCTGATGCGGGCGTATGAGGCGGCGGCGCAGGCCTGCGGTAGCTCGATGTCGGCGAATCCGAGTCCGGGCAACATTCGCGATGGATTGATCACGGATGCGATCAAATCAGCGGGTGCGGCGAAAAAAGGCGGGACGGGACCGGTGGTGGGGGTGATTGATTACGCGGAGCCGGTGACGGCTCGCGGGGGGCTGACGCTGTGCTGCACGCCGGGCAATGATGTGGAATCGACCACGGCGCTGGCGGCGGCGGGTTGCAATGTGATGCTGTTTTCCACGGGCATGGGGACGCCGACGGGGAATCCGGTTTGTCCGGTATTGAAGATCAGCTCGAACACGGATCTGGCGCGGCGTTTGCCGGACCTGATCGACTTTGATGCGGGGCCGATCCTGACGGGTGAGATGACGGTGGAGCAGGCGGGTGAGGCGCTGCTGGAGCAGGTGATCGAGACGGCGTCGGGGCGCTACACGGCGCGGGCGGTGGCGCTGGGGCAGAATGACTTTTTGCCGTGGAAGCGGGGGGTGTCGCTGTAGGTGGGGGATGGCTCAGAGGAGGCCGGTGCGGCCGACGAGCCAGTGGATGAGGCGGAGTTTTTGAGCGATGGGGACGGAGAGGACCTGGGGGGTGAGTGGGGGCTGGCCGAGGCTCTGGGAGATCTCATTGAGCACGGTGGAGAGGGCGGCCCAGCGGTGGAGCATGGTGAGAAAATGGGCGTCGGCTTCGGGTTCGGGCGATAGCATGGGAGGCAACTGAGCGGCCTCGGCCGGGAAGCGGGTGAGGTCGATGGGCGAGGCCTGGGTCTGCAGGCCGAGGGCGTTGGCGGTTTCGAGGCCGTCGGCCATTTCCAAGTAGTAGTTCCAGCTCTCGGCCCAGTCTTCCCAGGGGTGGCTGGTGGCGTAGGCGCTGATGAAATGCAGCCGCCAGTCGGGGGGCGGTCCCTTGGTGTAATGACGCTGCAGGGAGGCGGGATAATCTTTTTCTAGCTCGCTGCCAAAGCGCTGGCGGAAGGCGGCGCGTTGGGGATCGTCAAAGCGTAGCGGATTCTGCCACCGCGCCCAGACGTAGTGGCCGCTCTCGTGACGGAAGTGGCCGAGGAGGGTGCGGATGTCCTCGCCGAGGTTGGTGCGGTTGATGTGGCGGAAGACGTCGTCCGCCTCTTCGAGATCGACGGTGATGACGCCGTGGAGATGGCCCATGGTGGCCTGGGGATCGATGCGGCTGCTGACGAGGTCAAAGGCAAGACCGCCTTCGGGATCGGAGGCCTGGGTGGGGATGTGCATGCCGAGGGACCAGAGGGTGACGAGGAGGCGGCGTTTGGCGGCCTCGAGCCGCGCCCAGAGCGGCAGGAGGCGGGCGTCGGTGGTGTCAGGGATGGTGCGGTTGTAACGGCAGGAGCGGCACAGGCTGCCAGGGGGAGTGGGGGTGCCATCGCGGCGGGTGGCGGGGATGAGCCAGTTGCAAACGCCGTACTGGAGGCTGTTGGCGCAGCGCAGGAAGGGCGTGCCGTCACCGACCTCTCGCAGGCTGCGGCTGGCGGGATCATAACCCACCTGGCGCTGGCAGGCGACGCACTGGGTGTTGTCAAAAAAAAGGACCTGTCCGCAGGCGCATTGGAAGGATTGCATGATCCTTTTTTACGCTCTGGCGGAGGGAAGTGCTGGGGAAATCGGACGCCGTGAGGCGCTTTAGCTGCGACTCGGTAGCGGGACTTTTTTGAACTCGCGCGTGAGGTTGGTCAGGGATGTCTCCACGCCCATGCGCTCCAGGGAGCTGGCTCCGACGAAGCCGTGGGCGGAGGTTTTGCTGAGGATGCGATCGACGTCCTGGGGCGTGTTGATGGGGCCGCCGTGGGTGAGAAAAAAGATGTCTTTCCGGACTTGGCTGGCGGCGTCGATGATCTCCTGGGTGCGTTGGATGGCGAAGTCCCAGGTGACGACGGCGTTGGTGACGCCGATGCTGCCGCCGACGGTGGTGCCGACGTGGGCGATGATGGCGTCGGCACCTTGTTTGGCCATCTCGACGGCCTCTTCGGGGGTGGCGACATAGACGACGCTGAAGAGGTCCATTTTGCGGGCGAGCCCGACGGTTTCAAACTCCTTCTGCACGCTCATGCCGGTCTCTTCCAAGACGCCGCGGAAGTGGCCATCGACGATGGTGTGGGTGGGGAAGTTGTTGATGCCGGAGAAGCCCATGTCCTTGACCTGGAGCAGCCAGTGCCACATGCGGCGGCGGGGGTCGGTGCAATGGACGCCGCAGATGACGGGGATCTCTTCGACGACGGGCAGGACTTCGAACTCACCGATCTCCATGGCGATGGCGTTGGCATCTCCGTAGGCCATCATGCCGGCGGTGGAGCCGTGGCCCATCATGCGGAAGCGTCCGGAATTGTAGATGATGATGAGGTCGGCCCCGCCTTTTTCGATGAATTTGGCGCTGATGCCCGTGCCGGCCCCGGCGGCGATGATGGGCTGGCCTTGGGCGAGGGTGGCGTTGAGGCGATCCACCACCTCTTGGCGGGTGTAGGGGTTTCCTTTTCCGGTCCAGGGGTTGGGCATGGCGGGGGGGAGGGGTGCGGGTTGGGCGAGTTTTTGCCTGACAGGTGGGCCGGGCGTGCTCTTACTTGATGGGGTGAAACAAGGGGGGGATGCCCGAGAATGCACGCGCCGACTTCCATCCACGAGCTATCCGAAACGCACATCCCTGGCAGCCCGCTGCGGTGGGGCTGCGTGAAGGCGCATGAGGGGGATCGGCGGGCGTGGCTGAAGGGAGTGCCGGTGTGTGCCACGCTGCAGACGCATCGCATCGCTCACGCGGGATTGACGGTGGCGCGGGCTCCCTACCGGGTGGTGCGGATGAATCAGAGTGGGGTGTATTTTTTGGCGAGCCTGGAGGGGGAGGGACGGGTGCTGGTGGATGGCCGCTGGCGGCGCTGCGGCGAGGGGCAGGCGGTGGTGCTGCCGCCCTTCGTGGTGAATGCGTTTCACGCAGTGGATGAGGCGGGGTGGAAATTCTGCTGGGTGCGATACGAGCGGCAGGAGCCGGGGCATCGGCCGCTGATCTCCTCCAGCGCACCGCAGATGGCGGCGTTTGACGGGCAGCCGATCTGGTGTGCGATCGAGGGGCTCATCGCGGAGGCGCGCGGTGCGGCGCAGCCGGCGGGCATGTTTCACTGGACGGAGCTGATCCAGGGTTATGTGGAGCGTTTTGTGCAGCCGTGGCGAGAGGATGACCGCCTGTCTCGTCTGTGGGAAAAGGTGGCGGCGGATGTGGGTCATGATTGGACGCTGGATGAGCTGGCAGCCATGGCCTTTGTCAGCACCGAGCACCTACGGCGGCTGTGCCGCAAAGCGCTGGGCCGGACGCCGATGCATCACGTGACCTGGCTGCGGATGCGAAAGGCGGCGGAACTGCTGTCCACCACGCATTTGAAGGTGGAGACTGTGTCCACAGCGGTGGGTTATCAGAATCCGTTCGTGTTTTCGAACACCTTCAAAAAATGGATCGGATGGCGCCCGAGTGAGCACCGCAGTCGATCGGGCACGGGAGGGCTGTGAGGAGTGAATGCTCAGCCTTCCAACTGAAAATCTCCGGCGGCGCGGAGAGCGGCCTCCAGGGCGCGGCGGTAGGGGCTGGGCATGGGCAGGTGGGCCAGCTCATCGGGGCTAACCCAGGTGCCGAGCGCCGGAGCGGGGCCTGGTGGCTGATGAACCCAGAGCGTGACCCGGTAGCGAGTGATGCCGTAGCGGGTGCGCAGAAGGGCGGGGGCGGAAGCGGGCGCATCCTCCAGCAGCGGCAGCCGCCAGAGACCGGTGCGGCGGCTGCCGGTTTCTTGCTGAAGCAAAATTTTGCCTCCCTGGAGGTAGAGGGCAGCGTGCTCGGTGAGGTCGGTGAGGGCTGCAGGCGGCTTTTTGACCGGGAGATCGCCGGGGCGGCGGGTGCGGCAAAGCTGGGACACCGGGCAGGCGGCGCAATCAGGCTGACCGGGGCGGCAGTGGAGCTGGCCCAGCTCCATGAGCGCGGCATTGAGATGACGGGGCTGGGCGGCCGCGCGGACGAGGGTGGTGGCAGTGTGCCAAAGCCAGGCGCGGCCTTGGGCTTCATCGATGGGGGTAGCGTTGTCTCCCAGGCGGGTGAGGACGCGGGCGACATTGCCGTCCACCAGGGGCTCGGGCAAATTGAAGGCGAAGCTCGCGATCGCTCCCGCCGTGTAGGGGCCGACACCTGGCAGCTGGCGGATCGCTGCGGGATCCTGTGGCATGACTCCGCCGTGATCGGATAGGATGACCTGGCAGAGCCGTTGCAGGCTGCGGGCGCGGCGGTAGTAGCCCAGGCCTTCCCAGGCCTTCAGTAGCTCCTTTTCAGAGGCCTGAGCCACGCTGGCAAAATCGGGAAACTGAGCCATCCAGCGGGTGTAGTAGCCGCGATCCAGCACGGTCTGGATTTGCGTCTGCTGCAGCATCACTTCGGAGACTAGGATGGCATACGGATCGGTGGTGCGCCGCCAGGGGAGGTCGCGTTGATGGACTCGGAACCATTCTTCGAGGGCGGATGTGAAGGCGGTTGCGGGAGCGGAAGAGAGGGGGGGCATCGGATCATCCATGCGGCCAGTGGGCTTTGGGGAGAGTCCTATTGTTGCAGGTTGGATGCAAGTAATCCATTGAATGGCAAGTGGTTCCGTCGAATTCAATATTTTGGTGAAAGAACAGTCTCTCGTGTTTGGTATTTGGGGCATCGATATAGGTCAAACAACCCATGCTTGCAGGAGGTCAAATCTAACATGGCGCTAGGCGAGAAACCAGTTGCCCTTTCAAGTTTTTGGGGTAATGACCGAACCAGAATTACTTATGCCGACCATCACGAAACGAGAACTTGTCAATGAACTGAGTGACGAATTGGGAATGACCCAAGCTCAAGTGTCGAAAGTGTTGGAGGGATTTCTGGCCACCGTGATGCGTCATGTTTGCGAAGGTGATGTGGTCACCTTTCGTACCTTTGGGAATTTCGAGCCGAAGGTTGCGAAGGGCAAATTGGGCCGCAATCCCAACCAACCCGAGGTGGTCGTGAAAATCCCCGATCGTTGCGTGGTGAAATTTCGTCCCGGTGGGGAATTCAAGGAGAGCGTGGCTCAATTGCCCGTAGAGAAACTGGCCAAAAAGAAGCGCTGAGGCTCGCGCTGCTCCCCGTGGTGAGGGGATGGGAGCGGGGGTGAGAGAAGGTGAAGATTTTTGAGTCGCCAACCTGGGCGGGTTCGTTCAAAGTGAATTCAACGGGCACGTTCCCTGCCCGTCTTTTCCGCTTCATGAACCTCGGCGCACGCCTGCAACAAGCCCGTCTGGCTAGAGAGCTGTCTCTGGAGGATGCGGCGCATGCCACTCGCGTCCCGGCGGCGCGGCTGGCGGCACTGGAGCGGGATGATTTGGCGTCGTTCGGCAGCATGAGCTACGCCCGGGCCTTTTTGAAACTCTACGCGGTTTATTTGGGTGTGGACGCGAAGGAGGTCTTGAACGCATTGCCCGGAGGGGTGCTAGGCGGCTCATCGGATTACCGGTATTTGGTGGAGAATCACGGTCCGTGGATCGATCCCAAGCGACCTTTGAACCTCAGTGTGGCCCCGCGGGCAGCGGCGAGTCGCGCGCCTGCGGCTCGGGGTTGGGCCATCTTCGTCGGGCTGTTGCTGCTCACCGTCACCGGCATTTTCGCGCGGTTGATGGACAATGCCAAGGCGCAGGTCACGGCCAGTGCGCTGCCGCCTCCGTCTGTGGAATCGGATTCCGTGGCGGAACCAGTTCCCCTGGTCAGCAGCGTCAGGGTAGCTGCCGAGTCAGAGATTCCTCAGGTGCCCCTTTCTCCCCCTGAGGACGCTGCCCCGCCGTCGCCGCAGGAAGTCATTCCGCTCGAGCCGAAAATTGCCCCCCCGAGGCCAGTCGCGACGGAGGGGCTCGATCCCGCCTCGGCCAAGACGGAAGAAAAAAACGAGCCTGAACCCGTCATCCAGCGCGCCATCCTGCCGACCGACGGGGAGAAACGGCAGGATCCATGAAGAGCGAGACCCGAGCCACGATTCTTCATTTGCTAGGGCGATTGGCCATCCTGGCCGGTTTGATCCTCGCGGTCGTTTGCGCGCTGCTGGGATTGATGGTCTGGAGTGAGACCGCGCGGGAGGTGCTGTCCACGGCGTTTTGGCATGCGGCCAAAGTGGTAACGACACCTTTCATTCTGGAAGCGACTTTGGCCGCCTTTGGCCTGCTGGTGGTGATGGCATTCAATCGCTGGCGCATCGGGCGGGAGGGAGATGGCTGGGTCCACCTCGAGGTGCCAGATCAAAAAGAGACCGCCACGGATCCGCCGCATCGCCTGCAAGGCGTGGTGGTCGATGAGCCGCTCGATCCCGCCACCGCGATCCGGGCGGGACAGGAAGTGGTGGACGGTTTTTTGGAACTCGATCTGGCACAGGAGGCGCTGGAGGCACTGCCTGATTCTGATTCGACAAATCCCCTCTCAGATTGCCAACGCCTGCGTGCCCTCCTGATGCTGGGCCGCGAGGATGCGGCGGAGTCGATTTGGCAGGAGCTGCGCCAGCACCTTTCCGATCCGTCGGAGCCCGAGGTGATCCGCCAGCGGCAGCAACTCGCGACCTGGCTGCAACGGCACCCCAAGGCAGCGCCAACTTGGCGAGATCAGGTGGGTTGAACCCGGTTGCAGGGGAGAGCCTACGCGGCGGGTCATTCGATTACCTTCAAAACCCAGTCACCTGCCATCCCCCCACGTTGGCCCCATTTCCTGGGTTGGCATGAGCCTTGGGTATCGAGGGCTTTCAGGTTGCGCGGAAGCGAGCCTGTGCTTTGATTCAGCGACCCTCATCAATCCTATGGCAGCTACCACCCATTCCTCTGACAATACATCCTCACCCTGGAGCCTTCTGAACCTCTTGATTGGCGGTGCTCTCGCCTTGTTCGCCATCTACTGGGGTGGCGGCATCCTCATTGGCTCGGTCTTTCAATCGATCGAATCCAGGTCGCCCGTCGAGACGGAGGAAGTAGCCCCGGCTGACGTGGTGGCAGCGAACACGGTGGAAAAATCCGCCGAAGCACCTGCAGCGCCCGCACCTGCTCCGGAAGCTCCGCAAGCAGCGGCACCTGCGGCACCCGCAGCGGCTCCTGCTCAGGCAGCAGACGTGTTGGAAATCACCATCAAGCCCGGTGGTGCCAGCGGCCTGGAATACGACACCAAGACCATGACGGTCAAAGCCGGTCAGAAAGTGAAGCTCACCTTTGAAAACCAGCACGCCGTGCCGCAGCCGCACAACTGGGTGCTTTGCAAACCCGGCACCAAAGACAAGGTCTTGATGGCCGCAATGGCGCTGGCGGCGGATCCTCAGGGCATGGCCAAAGGCTTCATTCCTGAGTCGGAAGACATCCTTCAGCACACCAATCTGATCCAGCCCACGCAGTCGGAAACCATCGAGTTTGCCGCGCCAGCGGATCCGGGTGAATACCCCTACCTCTGCACCTTCCCAGGTCACGGCGTTCTCATGAACGGCATCATGACCGTGCAGTAAGTTCGGTCGCTTTTTCGCCTCTCTGATCTCAGCGCATGGTCCCCATCACGGTTCAATATCAGGGTGACCTGCGCTGCGAGGCCCTGCATGGGCCCTCTCAAAACACGCTTCACACGGATGCCCCGGTCGATAACCACGGCCGGGGTGAATCCTTTTCTCCCACGGACCTCGTCGCTACGGCCCTAGCCACATGCATGGCCACGGTGATCGGCATCAAGGCCCAGCAAAAGGGGCTGGATGTCACCGGCATGACGGTGGCGGTGGAAAAACACATGAGTGACGATAGCCCGCGCCGCATCGTGCGGTTGCCGTTGAAGATCACGCTGCCGTTGCCGCCGGATCATCCGGAACGTGCTTTGCTGGAGGCGACGGCCCTCGGTTGTCCCGTCCATCACAGCGTGCATCCCGAGATTGAAAAGCCCGTCACCTGGGCTTGGACCGGCGGCAAGGCCTGAGGGTCTGTCTGCCAAAGCCGGGTCTGCAGGCGCGTGCCTCACGCTTCAGCGCGTCGGGAGCTGCATCGATCTCTGGCTGGAGGGATGCGAGGCGTCTCCGCGTCGGGTGACGTGGATCCGCCTTGGGAGTGGGTGATGCAAGGGCATTTACAAGGCGCTTTGCTGCCTCTATAATTCGCGCTCCAGGTCCCTCCCATTCTTTTTTCTCATGCCGTCTTTGTTTTCTCGCATCTTTTGGATCGCTGTCGCCGCCCTGGCTCTGCTGAGCCCGACGGGGGCATCCGCTCAGAGCGTCGCCGTGGATCGCCGCGCCGATCTCTATTTGAGAGCGTACATGATCAACAATGACGGCGAGCAGTTGGAGAAGGCCGGAGATTTGGCCAATGCTTTGAGGAATTACGAAGAGGCGGGCCGGATGTTTGAAGGGTTGGCGCAAGAGAATCCGGACTGGGAAGTGGAAAAAATGACAATGCGGCGTCGCAAGGTGCAGGAGGCGATGCTGCGGGTGCAAGCGGCGATGAAGCGTCCGAGCCCGGTCGTGGCGAACCAGCCCCCACCCAGCGCAGCGCCGCAGATGCCCGTGGCTGCTGCCCCTGGGGCGGCACCCCAGGCACCACAGGGCGTCAGTACCTGGTCGGTGGCACCACCGAGTGGTGCCTCCTCGTCGGGGAAAGAGGCGATGCCGAGTTTCAGCGAGATGGTGCGGGAATACGAGGAGCGGATGCAGGGCAAGGTGCGGGATTTGGAAAACGAGAACCTGCGGATGGAGCGGGATCTGGGGAAATGGCAGCAGTGGTACCAGTGGGCCAGCGATGAAATCCGTGGCGCGCGGACCGCGCGGGATACGCTGGCCAATCAGGCGCAGGGATTGGAAAACCGGATGCGGCAGATGGAGCGGGAAGTGCAGGCGGGCCGCGCCAATCAGGGGCAGTTGGATGCCTTGTTGCAGGAAAAAGCCGCGCTGGTGGCGCGGGTGAAGCAGGCGGAGCAGCGGTTGGACGCCGCGCAGCGCACCGCGACGGAAGCCTCCACCAAAGTGGCGGCACTGACGGCGGAGCTGGATCAGATGAAGCAGCAAGCCAGCGTCTCCGCTGCTGAGCGAGAGAAATTGGCGGCAGAAAACAAGGCGCTGAAGGAGAAGGCGATGGCTTTCAATGAGAGCGAAACGGGAGATCAACTGAAGAAGCTGATGGTGGAAAACGAGCGGCTGCAAGGCGAGCTGGACGCTGCGCGCAAGCAGGTGGTGGATCTGCAAAAGAGCGCGGAACTGAAGGACCAAGAGATCGCTCAACTGAAGACTCAACTGACGGGCATCCAGGAGGAGCTGGGCACTCTGCGGCGCGAGAACACGGCCTATCAAACGCAGGTATCCGAGCTGACGCTGAAGTTGAAGGAGCTGGAGCAAGTTTCCAAAGAAACGCCTCCCGCCATGGTGGCAGAGAATGAGATGCTGCGCGGCATCATCATGCGTCAGCTGCGCAATCAGGCGCGGCAGCAGCAGGCCAAGGCGTTGGTGATCGAGCAACTGCAGCAGCTCGAAAACGCGAACGAGACGCTGATCGAGCAGGTGCGTGAGCTGGATCAAAACCGCCTCACTCTCTCCGGGGATGAAGAGAGATTGTTCACCGATCCTCAAGTCAAAGCGATGCTGCGGGAAGGTGACGCCGGAGCCGCTGCCAAGGGCACCCTGATGGCCAGCAGCACTGCGCCCGAGCCGGCCGAAGAAAAAGAAGCGCCCGCTGGCAGTGCCGCAGCCCCGGTGGAGCCCGAAATGCCACGCCCCGCGCCCGTGGCGGTGACGGTGGAAGATTTGATCTTTAAGGGCAACGAGGCGTTGGCCGGCAAGCGATACGAAGAAGCTCGAGCGGATTACCAGGAAGCCTTGCGCGCGGATCCGCGCAATGCCTCGGCGCTGATCGGTCTGGGTGTCGCTTACCAATTGGAAGGCAAACTCACGGACGCCGAGGTGGCGCTGAAAAAGTGCCTGGCCTACGAGCCTGAGAACTCCAACGCCTACTTCGCGCTGGGCAAGGTTCTGTTCGCCGGAGATCGCGCGCAGGATGCGATCAACGCCTTTGAAAAGAGCGTGCAATTCAACCCCAAAGACGCCAAGGCACACCACTACCTGGGCATCATCGCCAGTCGGCAAATGCTGGCGGAACGGGCGGAGAAAGAGTTTCGCACCGCTCTGGCCATCGATCCCACGTTTGCCGAGGCGCACTTCAATCTGGCTGTGCTTTACGTGAGCTGGAATCCTCCCCGCTGGGAAAATGCGCGGCAGGAATACGAAGCGGCCGTGGCCAAGGGCGTGGAGCCGGATGCCGGCATGGAGAAGCTGCTCAACAGTCGGGTTTCATCCAACTGAGCCGCCTGGAGCGGACTGCTGACGCAGCTCAACCACGGACGGGACGCTCCATGAGGTAGTCGTCCATGACAAAGCCGTTGCCGATGTCGGAGCAGACGTCTTCGAGGATGCGAAATCCGGCGCGGAGGTAGCTTTGGATGGCGCTGGCGTTGGCGCGGTTCACTCGCAGCCGCAGGGTGTGAAAACCCTGGGCGGCAGCCTGATCCCGCACCCAATCGAGGGCGATGCGACCCAGACCCATGCCGCGAGAGGTGGCGCGCAGGTAGAGCTTGCTGAGAAAGAGCACCTCGTGACCGAGCTGCGGTTCATGCGCCAGGTAGCCGACGGCTCCGCGCTCAGGCAGCTCGATGAGGGCATAGACCACGCCGCGCCCACTCATCTCCCGGCGCATGGCGTCGGTCTGGTACCAAACGGTGAGCATGTAGTCGATCTGCTCACGGGAGATGATGCCGGGGTAGTGCTGGTGCCAGATTTCATGGGCCAGCGCGATGACGGTGGGCAGCTCCTCCGCCGGGATGGGACGGATGCGTACGGCGGCTGGCGGTAGTGGCCCAGCAGCGGGCTGTCCGACGCTGCGACGCGCCTCAGCCAAGGCCTCCAGCCAGCGTGCGGTGTCGTCGGCGGGGGAGAGGCGATCCAGCTGCTGGCGGATGGTGGTGAATTCAGGTTCGGCCAGATTTTCCTGGCGGATCTGCTGGATGTCAGGAGGAAACTCGATGGCGGGCAGCACGGTTTTTGCCAGATACCAGCAGGCCCAGGCACGCCAGGTGCGCAGATCCTTGTGAGGCTCCACCATGCGGGTGGCGAGGTGCTGCCAGTGCCGCCGCGGATTGCCGATGAATTGGCCCTCGCGGCGGTGCAGCAGGATCCAGAGCAGAGCCTGGTAGGGTAGAGGAAACTCCTGCAGCACGGGCTCGCTGCCGGGAAGCGGGCAGGCGAGGGCGCGATTGCATTGCAGGATGGCCTGGGCGGGAAAGCCCGCCCGCCAGTGGCTCTGGGCGTAGCGCAAGGCGGCGGCGTAAAAAGTGGCGTCTCGCGTCTTTCCATGGGGCTTCAAATCGGCCGCAGTGTGCGGCCGATCAATGGCGGGCAGCCAGGGGCAGGGCTCGTTGATCCAGGGGGTCATGAGCGGCGGAGCGGGATGGCTCAGACCACCCAGTCTCCGCGATACTGCCGGGTGAGCCAGGCGGGATCTCCGCCCTGCACAAAGTTCCGCGCCACGGGATCCCACTTGACGTTGGCTCCGTGCCAGTAACCGAAGTTCATGAGGTGGCAGGAGATGACGGAGCTAGCTCCCACGGAGACTTCGCAAATGGGTGCCTCGCGGGACTTGATGCAGGTGAGCCAGTTCTCGTGGTGATTGGGGGAGTTGTAGAGCTTCACCTTGGCGTCGGCCAGGTATTCGCGCTCGGTGAGGACGACTTCGCGGTCGAGCGAGGTGCCTTTATCCACCTCTTTATCCCAGAATTTGTGGATCGTTTTGCCGCCGAGAATGAATTCAAATTTGCCGCGGTTGACGTGCACTTCCCC
>JAGRPD010000347.1:6543-22091 GCA_020439875.1 Verrucomicrobiales bacterium | reverse complement strand
ACCTGGGGCTGGCTGCCTTCGGTGTGGTTGCCGTCGATGAGATTGCGGTCCCCCTGACCGAACTCGCGGAGGAAGTGGCCTTCGGGGGCGGGTTGCTCAAGCTCGGCGGCGCGCAGCAGTTTGTAGCCGCCGTATTCGAGCACTTTTCCCTGGGCGGGCGAGGGCGCGGCGGAGGCTCCGCTGGAGGCCATGTCGAGTCCGCCACCGCGGCGCGCGGCGGCCATTTCCTCGGCGCGTTTGAAGCCGTCCAGCTTCGAGGCGACGATCTGCGGCGTGACGTTGTCGAGATCGAGATCGATGGATCTTCCCAGCAGGCCGCCGTCGTCTCCCCGGTAGGCGTCGGGATTTCCCAGCACGAGGGTCATGAAGGAATCCCATGTTTGCTCGGCGGTCATGCGGCGCACCAGGGGTCCCTGGAAGTAGCAGGGAGCGCCCATCGGGATGGCTTCCTGAATGGCCTGCCCCTGATAGGCGCGGGTGTTGTAAACCACGCGCATGAAGTTCTTGAGGCTGAATTTGAGGCGCAGCATCTCGCGGGCGAGTTGTTTGATCAGCGCGGGATTGGAGGTGGCGTTGGGGTCGTCGATGTTGCGGATGGGTTCACCCACGCCCATGCCGAAGGCGCGCTTCCACATGCGGTTGGCGATGCTCATGGCGAAGCGCGGATTGGTGGGGTGCGTCATCCAGGCGGCAAAGGATTCGCGCAGCTTTTCCTCGGTGTTGCGGTTTTGGCGGTAGGCTTCGTTGTAGCGATCCTCGCCGTCCCAACGGATGAATTTGGGTTTTACTTCTTCACCGGGCTTGCCGTCCTTGTATTTATAGTCGCCGGGCAAGCGGACGTAGTTTTGGCCGATGTCGCGAACCTCGAAGCGGTTGGCGGCAATGACATCGCCGAGTAGGTCGCGAGCTTTTTCTACCTGTTCGGGATCCGCGCCACTGCTCTCGGCAAGCTCCATCAGGCCGCCGACGATGCGCTCCATGGGGTCGCCGTTTTTGAATTGCGAATCATTGACCTGGGTGACGGTGGCTCCAAAGAAGGCCGCCATTTCAAAGAACTGCATTTGGGTCCAGTCGGCGAAGGGATGATCGTGGCACTGGGCGCAGGCGACGTCGGTGGCGAGGAAGATGGAAAAGGTGTTGGCGAGGTTGTCGAGCGTCATGCCGGAGTCGCGCAGCAGGTAGCCGGTGGCACCATTGGCCCAGAGCTTGCCGTCGGCGGTGAGCATCTCGCGAGCGAACACGTCGTAGGGTTTGTCATCGCGGAGCGATTGCTTGATCCACTCGACCCAGGGGTCGGCCTTCATCAGCCGGGAGTTGTCGGGATCGCGTACGCGAAACATGTCGGCCATGTAGTTGTAGAGGTGGCTGACGTAACCGGGGGAATCGAGCAGGGTGTCGATCAGTTGGGCGCGTTTGTCGGGCGCGGAGTTTTCGAGAAACGCATTGGCCTCTTGGAGGTTGGGAATGCGCCCGGCGATGTCCAAATAGACGCGGCGGAGAAACTGCTCGTCGGTGGTGAGGGGATTGGGCTTCAATCCTTCCTTTTGAAGCTGCTGCTGGATCAACCCATCAAGGCGGGCGGCAGCGGCGGCCACCTCGCCGTCGATGGTGATGTGCTGGGGAGCGGGGGTGCTGCTGGCGGCGATTTTTTGATCCTCGGCGGACAGTTTGGCGAGTTCCACTCGAACGGTAGCTCCTGTGGAGGATTTGAACAGTACGGTGTCTCCTTCCAACCCGACGAACTCCGCCTCCAGTGTGCGGCCTTGGTGATCGGTCCAAATTCGAGACTCCGCCTCAAGTTCGGCCTCGAGGGCGAGGTGGCAAAAGGCGAGAGCGGCGAGGTGGCTGACGAACTGAGGGAATCGATTCATGGCGGGTGCGTCCAATCGGGAAGAGAATGCCGGATCGAGGCGCTCTAGGCAATTCCCAACTGGCGGGACGGGAGCAGTAACAAGGAGAGGATGCTTTGAATGGGATCCTGCACTTCCTCGGCCTCCGCCGACTCAATCCCCTCACCGACCCTTTTTTCAGATCGAAGCCCACCATCCTCCGCGTCCCCCTCAAAGCTTGATCAGGGCTCCTGGAAGCTGTAGTTTCAACCTCATGGGAATTCCTGAGATGGTACCTTTTTACTCTGCCGCTGAGTATTACGAACTCGAGCGGGAGGCCGACTATCGCAGCGAGTACTTTCAAGGTGAGATCTTCGCCATGGCAGGCGGCAGCCCCCGCCACAGCATGATTTCAGCGAATCTCTTGCGTGAACTTGGCAATGGACTCAAAGGCAAGCCCTGCGCGCCCTACGAGAGCAACATGCGCTTGGCGGTGAAGGCAACGGGCCTGCGCTCCTACCCAGATGCTTCGGTCTATTGCGGCAAGCTGGAACTGGATCCGGAGGATCCGACCCAGCAAACTGCCATCAATCCGACGGTGCTATTTGAAGTACTCTCTCCCAGTACGGAGCGCTGGGATCGCGGTCGCAAAGCGGAGCACTACCGTCAGATTCCTTCCTTGAAGGCCTATCTGCTGATCACGCAGGAGAAGCCTCACGTGGAATTGATTGAGCGCACCGCCGATGGCTCATGGAGACTGCGAGAAGCTTCGGGGACGGAAGGGAGTCTTCCCATTGAGTGCCTCGGCATCGATTTGGAATTGGCGGGGCTCTATGAGCGGGTCGAATTTGACCCTGAGACTCCGGACGTCGATTTGGTGCCGACGGATTGAAGATGCGAACCTGGTGATTTCCTCTTCATGACTCGCACTGGCCGCTTTGCCTTGTCGCTGTCCCTGATTGCCTTGGTGCCGATTTTGATCCTCCCGGCATTCACGGTCGGCCTGTGGGTGGGTATGTTGGCGTTGATTGTGCCCTTGCTGGCTGCAATCCTGTTGGCGATTCGCCCTCACGATGGATCCTGACGCAGGGTTCAAGCGTTGGGCGTTTGCCTGTTGTGGGCAGGTGGGATCTGGACCGGGCTCGCGGTGTTGCACAGCGCGTGGGCCGCTATTTTGCTCTATCATTTGGCGTTGATCGCACGGCTGCTTTTAAGATGCCTGGCATCCAATTGAAATTGGGTTTGTTGATTATGAGTTGGTTGCGATGATTTTGGAACCAAATTCGCCGTCAATGGATGTTGGGATCGGGTCAAGGGGAGCCGCCCTTGCCACGCCTGTGGAGCGCTCGTTTGCATTTGCGGTGAAGCTCGACGATAGGGTCTGCTTTCCCCGATCCTCCCCCTCCCCTGTGAGCCAAGAACCGAGCCCATCCAAAAAACCGTCCCTGTTCGCCCGCCTGAAGTCCGGCGTGAAACGCGCACTCGGCATGGAAAGCAAACCCACCTCTGACGCTGGTCCCCGCCGCCGTGAGGGCGATCGGCGTTCCAAAAAAGACGCTGCAACGGACGGGGAACGGCCCGGGGACTGGGCGGCACGATCCGGCGATCGCCGAGATGGCAGGCCCCGTCGCGAACGCGGCGAACGAGAACGCTCTGGCCGCCGCGAACGCGGAGGTGAAGAGGGCGGCCCACGACGGGAACGGAGCGATCAACGCGAACGCGGGGAGCGAGGCGAGCGAGGCGGAAGAAATCGCGACCGATCGGAACGCCGAGGGGACCGCCCGGAGCGTGGTGAGAGAGGTCGCCGTGGCCGCGAGATCCCACCGCCGGTGCCGAAGGAGCCAGCGCCGCCGCCCCCGCCGGTGCCGGAAGGACCTTTCCCTGAGGCGTTCGAGGTGCTCGGCCTTTCCCCCGCCGTTCTAGCGGGCATCCGCGAGAGCGGTTATGAGACGCCCACCGAGATCCAGCGCAAGTCGATCCCCATCGTGCTGGAGGGGAAAGACGTGGTGGGTGCCTCACAGACGGGTACAGGAAAGACGGCGGCCTTTGCGCTGCCGACGCTGACCCGCCTGGGAGTGCCGGGAGAATTTCGCTGCTTGGTGCTGGAACCCACGCGGGAACTGGCGGCGCAGGTCGTGGAGCAGTTTGAAAAATACGGCAAACACACCGGCATCCGCTCCTTGCTGGTACACGGCGGAGTGGGTTACGATCGCCAGCGCAAGGGTCTGCAACGCGGGGTCGATGTGGTGGTGGCCACACCAGGACGCTTGCTCGATTTCATGAGCGACGGTACGGCCGATCTCTCGGGCATTGAGGTGCTGATCCTGGATGAGGTGGATCGGATGCTGGACATGGGCTTTTTGCCCGATGTCCGCCGGATCGTGGAGCGAACCCCGAATGCCCGACAGACGCTGTTTTTCTCGGCCACGATGCCGCCTCAGATTCAGAATCTGGCGGACTTCGCGTTGAAAGATCCAGCCAGTGTAGAGGTGGGCGTGCGTTTTTCTCCGGCGGAGACGGTGAGCCACTTCATGTACCCGGTGGCGGGAGATCAGCGTCAGGAGCTGTTGATGGAGATCCTCAAACGCACGCACTTTAACAGCGTGATGATTTTCACCCGCACGAAAATGCAGGCGGATCAGCTCTTCTCCGCCCTGCAGCAGGAGGGCGAGTACAAAGCGGCGGTGATGCATTCCGACATCCGCCAGACCGAGCGGGAACGGGCATTGAAAGGCTTCCGCGATGGCGAGTTTGAGGTGATCGTGGCTACGGACCTCGCGGCGCGCGGCCTGGACATCAGCGGGGTGACGCACGTCATCAATTACATGGTGCCGGAAAATTCCGAGGATTACGTGCACCGCATCGGCCGCACCGGACGGGCGCAGAAGGAGGGAGATGCCTTCACGCTTTTCTCAGCAGAAGAGCTGCCGAACGTCGAATCGATCGAGCGGTTGATCGGACAAAAAATCGAGCGTCGCAAGCTCGACGACTTTGCCTACAAATACACGACGGTGCTGAACAATGAGGATCGCGCCAAAGCCATCCTCACGGGCCGCGCGAAGAAAAAAGGTGGGGGCCGTCGTCGCCGTTAATCCTGCGGCTGCCCCGCCATGCTCCTGATCACCAGCAGTGGCAATGAGCGCCTCAAAGCCGCGCGTCGGGTGCGGGACGGCACCGACCGGACACGGCTTTTCATCGAGGGCGAGAGGCTGGCACGCGAGGCTCTGGAGGCGGGTCTGACCTTGGAGCAGGCGTTTTTCACCGAGGCCTTCGCTGTCGATCACGCCGAGCTGACCCGCGCGGCGGAAAAGGCGACGGCGGAGCAAGCCAAGCTCTCGGAGGCTACCATGCGTTCTTTGGGAGACACGCAGCACCCTCAGGGCATCGTGCTGGTGGCGCAGCGACCGCAGCGCGAGGCGGATCACTTTTGGCAGAGCCTGCCCGCCTCTGCGCTGCTGCTGGCTCTCGATGGCGTACAGGATCCGGGCAATGTCGGCACCCTCATCCGAGCGGCGGAGGCGGCGGGAGCGAGCGCCGTTGTTCTGCTGCCGGGCTGCGCGGATGCCTTTTCCCCCAAGGTCTTGCGTGGAGCCATGGGTTCGGCGTTTCGCCTGCCGCTGCTGAGTCTGGCGAGTTTTGACGAGCTGATGGATCGCGCCACCGCCCAGTCGCTGCTCCTCACCGCAGCGGCGGCGGGCGGGGATTCGCATCGCGATTTCGATTGGCTGCCGGGTCAGGTTCTGGTGTTGGGAAATGAAGGACGCGGCATTCCAGCGGAGCATTTGGCCCATTGCCAACGCCGGGTGAGCATCCCCCTGCAAAAACCGGTGGAGTCTCTCAACGTGGCAAGCGCGGGCGCGGTGCTGCTGTTTGAAGCGGCGGCCCAGCGTCAGGCTGCTGGGCAGGCGGTGAGCTAACCCGCTTCTCTTTGACCTGCCTGGGGAGGCCGCGTCCATCGCAGGGCCAGAAAGAGCGGAAACTCCCGCCGAGCGCGGTTTTCCGCCTTGGCGCGTGCGCCGGGTTGGCTGGTCTTGTGCGAGTGCCACTCCTCCAGGCCGCTGAGGACCAGGCCGCTCTGGAAACCTGCGGCGGTGAGATCAGCGAGGCTGCGATGGAAGGACAGTGTCTGCTCGCTGCCATCCTGACCGGGGTGCATGGTGATGGGGATCTCGGCGGGGGCGCTGTAGCCATCGACGCGGCGATACTGCACCTTGCGATCTTCATCAAAGCCCCAGCCGGTTTGCTTCGGGATGCGAAAGGCGGGGTGATTCAGCACCCAGATCATGCGTCCGCCCGGTTTCAAGATGGCGGCTGCCGCGCGGGCGACCTCGGGCAGATGAGCCATGTTTTGCAGGCAGAGCACGGCGGTGATGGCATCAAAGGGACCGAGGCCCGAGAGATCGGCCGCATCTCGCACCTGGAAGTCGATGACCGCTGCTCCCTCTCCGCGATACCGACGCGCGGCCTGGATGAGGCTGGGAGCGGCATCCACGCCCGTGACCTGGGCCCGCGCTGCGGCCAGACGCCGGGCCAGCACTCCCTGGCCGCAGCCGAGATCGAGGATTTGCTCGCCCGGACGCGGATCCAGCAACCGCAAGGCACCGGGCAGCACCACTTGTTGGTAGAGATCCGAGCCACGCTCTCCGATGAGCCGATCATACCAGGCGGCGGATTTTTCCCAGGAGGTATCTCGCCGCTCACCCGAAGCACGCCGGGAGGGTGCGGGGCCACGCCCGGGGGGACGCTGCCGAGTTGGCCGGGAGGGACGAGAGGAGGGAGGTCGCGACATGGGGGCAGACGAGAAGCTTGAGAGAAGCGGTTAGCACCAGTCTCGCAGCGCACGCATCTTGGCGTGGGCGGCACCGCGGTCGAGCGAATCCAGCGCTAGGCGAACGCCATCCTCCAACGTGGCCGCTAGGCCGGTGATGTGGAATCCGGCGGCGGCATTGAGAACGGCGATGTCTCGACAGGGGCCGTTCACACTGCCATCGAGGATGCCTTCCAAAATGGCCGCATTCTCACCCGCATCACCGCCCACGAGATCGCTGAGGCGCGGAGCTGCAAATCCGAGCGCCGCTGCATCGACCTCGAAGGACTCGAGCACGCCGCCACGGAGCTGGGTGACGCTGTTTTTCCCCAGGGTGGACAGCTCATCCATGCCCTGATCGGCGCTGACCCGGCCGTGGACGATCCAGGCGGATTGGCGGCCGAGCTGGCGGAGGATCTCGCCAAACGTGACCGTCCAACTGGGATCAAACACCCCGATGAGCTGATGCGCGGGCTGGGCGGGATTGAGCAGGGGGCCGAGCAGGTTGAACATGGAGCGCTGCTTCTCGGCGGCGAGCAATTGACGCGCGGGGGCGACGGCGGCAAACGCGGGATGATACCGGGGCGCAAAGAAGAATCCCAGGCCGATGGTTTCGATGCCGCGTGCGGTGCGCTCGGGGGGTAGGTCGATTTTTACTCCGAGAGCCTCGAGCACGTCGGCCCCGCCGCTTTTGGAGGTGATGCCGCGGTTGCCATGTTTGGTGACGCAGACGCCGCCTCCCGCCAGGATGAACATGGCGGTGGTGGAGACGTTGAAGAGATTCAGCTTGTCCCCACCGGTGCCCACCACGTCCAGCATCGGCCCTGGGAGACGGCGCAGATCGAGAGGCGGGATGACGGCATGGAGGAGAAACTCTCGCACAAAGCCAGCGATCTCCTCAGGCCGCTCCCCGCGCTGGGCGAGGGCCTTGAGAAAGGCGGCCTTGGCCTCTGGACTCTCCTCGGCATCCAGGAGGAAAGCGGCGGCATCGCGGATCTGGTCGGGATCGAGGGTGTCACGGGTGGTGACGGCGGTGAGGAAGCGACTCATGCGGGCATTGTGCCGGGGATTTCCACCCTTGGCAAGGTTCGCCGGTGGGCCGTTTTTTCCTGGAATGAACCATGGATGCGGCGCAAAGTGCCGTCGTGCCGTTTTGATTGCTGCCGATGAATCACGATCTGAAGTCCGAAGAAAAGTTCCAGGGAAACCTGTTGCTGGCCGTGCCATCCATGAAGGACCCGAACTTTTCCCGCTCGGTGATTTTGGTGGCAGCACACTCGGAGGAGCACGGGGCCTTTGGTTACGTGATGAATCGACCACTGAATCAGAAGGTGGAGGAGCTGATGTCCGACGAGGCACTGGGGAGCCTGGGCCAGGTGGGCGTCTTCTTAGGCGGACCTGTGGCCACGGACAAGCTGGCCTTCGCGTCGATGCATTGGGATCTGGCGACGGATGATCTGGTGTTTCGCTCCCATCTCTCGGTGCAGGATGCTCATCATGAAATGAGCATGGGCCACGAGGTGCGGGGGTTTGTCGGCTACTCGGGCTGGACCACGGGGCAGCTGGAAAAGGAGGTGCAGGGGCGCTCGTGGATCCTGACTCAGGTGCCCGAGCTGCTCCTCAAACATCCCCAACCCGACACGCTGTGGCGCACGGTGCTGCAGGGCATGGGCCCGCTGTTTGCTCTGATGGCGGACACCCCCGAAGACGTGAGTCTGAATTGACGCCGCTGCGGTGCGGGGGGATCACCGCTGCAGCTGCGCCTCGACGGCATCGATGTATTCCGTGATGGGGTCGCTGCGCTGAGGCAGCTCGTCCTTGAGCTTCTCAGGCAGGCGCAGGTAGTCCTCGAAGAGCCCGGTGTATTCCGTGGACTGGCTGGCCTCGAACCAGTCCAGATGATCCTGCACGGCGCGGGCCTGATCCAGCACCCGAGTGGCGGCCTGCCGCAGCTGACGCAGACGGGTGTCCATGTCCTTGGTCTTGCCATTGGAAATGTCGGTGATGGCGGTGATGTAGGCGCGGATGACCTCGCGGAAGAGGACGTTGCCACGCTGTCCGAGCGCGGCGAGTTGATCCGCCGAGTTTTTCAAAATGGCGACGCGGTCCGGCATCGCATCCAGCACGCGATAATCCTCCAGAGGGTAAGCAGTCAGCGCGGTGATGCGGACATCCGATGCGGCTGGGGCTGGTGCGGTTGGCGTAGTCGAAGGTGGTGGCTGCGCGGTCGGTGACTGCGCGGTCGGTGGCGGCGAGGGCGGTGGTGGGACGGGCAACGGAGTGGTGGCCTGAATCGCCCGGGCTCGAGGCAGGAGGTGACTGATCTGGCTGAGACTGGGGGAGATCCAGGCGAGGCCTTGCGACCACGTCTGCGGCAGCCAGGAGCTGGACTCTTGGCTCTCGCCGTCTCCTTCGCTGCTGTCCGATTTGTCTTTCTTCCGAAACATGCGGAAGGGATTGAAGCCGCGTTTTTTCTCGGGCTCTTCCGCGCTGCTGCTGGGCTCAGCCTTCGGGGGCTCAGCCTTCGGAGGGGCAGGCTTCGGGGGATCCTCCTTGGGGGGCTCGGGCTTTTCTGAGCGCCGAGATTCGGATTTTTTGGACGCGGGCTCGGCGGGTTTTTCCTCCGGCGGTTCTTCGGCAGGCTGGTCCTCCATGGCGGGCTCTTCTTCCTTGCGATCCCCGCCGCCAAACAAACGCCGCAGAAGCGAGGGGCGATCTTTTTTCTCGTCGGACTCGGCGTTCTCCTCGGCAGACTCCGCCATGGCCTCAGCCTCCTCATCAGCATCGGCGGAGGCGACGCTGGCGGCCCGGCTCGGCTTGGGACGCGGAGCTGGAGTGGCTTTTGGCGCAGGCTTGGACTCGGATTTGGCCGCTGGCTGGGAACGGCTCGCGGTCGTGTTGGCGGGGGCCGGGGTGGCGGACGGCGGCGGATTGTCCGGAGGCAAATCGGGCAGGGAGGCGATCGCCGCCACGGTGGTGGGCGGTGGCAGCTTGAGGATCAGGGGGGCCGCAAAACGCAGGGTGATCGCTTGATCCAGAGCGCGAGCCGTCTGATAGGGGTCCAGGGTCTCGGCGACGCCCGGAGTCGCCAACGCGGCCAGCTGGAGAGACCACCACTTGTTGAGGCTGGATTCGGATTGCGCCAGATTGGGGAACCATTGATTCAGCAGCTGGCGCTCGCTTTCCTCGGAGTCCGCCAGAGATCCCAAAAAGCGCTGCAATCGCAGCCCGCCCTCGGGCTGGTCCAGCAGGGCAAGGACCAAGGCGCAGCTGGAGGCTTGATAAATCGACTGGGAGAGCGCATCCAGGTCTGCGGGGCTGGTGTCGAGGATTTCTTCAATGCTGAAAATCTTTCCACTCTTGAGCAGGGCCGCAAAAACCGCGCTGGGGCGCACGCGGTGCTTGTAATCCATCGCCTCCAGCACGCCGGTCAGCACCCAGGACGGCAGCAGGCGGACATTCCCCTCCTCCAGCTTCGGATGCTGCCGCAAGATGCGCTCCACCATCAGCAGCTGTACCAGCTCCCGCCGCAAATCCGCCGGCCGAAGCCCGCTGCGCTCGGGCACCGTGAGCTGCAGGTGGTAACCGCCGTGACCGAGCTGGCTGATCTGGGTCGAGATCGGCTCATCCCCCGGCGCGCCTGGCAGTTGAGGCTTGATGAGGACGACGATGGGCGTGACCCAGGGCTCTGGGGTGTGCAGCAGTTTGTCCAGGTCTTTGGCGATCTGCTCGCAGCGTTTTCCCATCGCGTGACGGACCATCAAATCGCTGCCGTGCACCACAAATTGCCCCGTGGAGCTGGTGGAACTCACCGGCGCAACCGCCGCCGCGCGGGTCGGTGACACGATGGCCGGACCCGGTGCTCCATCGCCCAGCGGAGGAGCGGCGGCCTCAGCCGCATCGACCGGAGCCGGCAGCAGCCCCACCACGGGCGACTCCGAGGCAGCGGCGGGCATGTTTGAAGCCTCATCTTGCGACGCCGCTGCACCCTGAGCCAGCGCTGGCGGCGGCACCTGTCCGCGCCCTCCATCCGACCAAATCAGGCCGCAACCGGCCAACCAAACGCCCACCCCCCAGGAGTGGACGCGACGAGTGAGGTGAGAACAGCGAGACATGGCGGGAGAAATCTAAAACCGGGGGTCCAGCACCAGCCGGTCTTGCTGAATGCGGATTTGGTTCATTTTAAAAAGAGCCTGAATCTCCGCCTGAAACGCAATCCCCAGAGACTCCAGCGTGCTCCGCATGGGAGCCAGCAAACCTCGCGGCACCTGGAGCCGACCGTAGGCTCCGTCCACCACGCGGATCACAAAGGTATCCCCCTCCCGCTCCAGGCTGAGCCGCACCGTCAGATCCGTGCTCCAGCCCGCCCACCACCGCCAGCTCAACCGCAGCAGCGCCTCCCGATCCCGCAGATCCAAAGCCGGCGGTGCCGCCTGCACCCAACGATCCAGTGGCGGACTCACCACCGGGTGGCATCGCTCCGCCAGGTAGGCGTTGAGCCGTGCTTCGCTGATTTCAAAAGGTGCCGAGCGCTTGATCGCGGCTTGGCTCATCTGATCCAGCACATCCCCAGAGGCCGCTCGGTCCTTCGCCTCCGCCTGCAGCGGCGGCCAATCCGCCGCCTCATGCATCAACAGTACCGCCGCCGTGAGGGCGCTAAAAAGCAGCATCAGCAAAAGACGGCGGAGGAAGGATTTCACAGCATTGAAGAGCGGCGACCCGCCACTGGCTCAGGATGATGATGATGCGGAAGAGCTGGACCCTGACGAAGAAGATCCCCCCGACGACGAGGAAGCGGACGACGAAGATCCACCACCCGCCGAGGACGACGATCCCCCAGAACTCGCCGCTCCTGAAGAGGAAGAAGCCGACGATGACGAAGAGGATTCCTTCTCCTTCTTCACCCCCGCCTTGTACGAATCGCTGCGGTAGTCCGTGATGTAAAAGCCTGATCCTTTGAAAATAAATCCTGCGCCCACGCCAATCTTCCGTTTCACTGGTCCCTCGCAGCCCTCCACCGGACACTCGGTGAGGTGCGGATCTTTCATGGACTGCCGCGCTTCAAACTGATGACCGCATTTTTGACACTCGTAATCGTATGTGGGCATGGGGAGAGGATGTCTGGCAAAAAGGGTGAAAAAAAGAGGCTGTCATTTTAAGGGAGCAGCGCCTCCGGGCAAAGGGATTTTCCACCCCCGCCGTGAGGCTCGCTTTTTCAGGCTCGCCCGTCAGGCCTGCCCGTATGGCTCGCCCCTCGCCCGTATGGCTCGCCCGTATGGGTTGCAATTCCTCACGGGATCTGGTTGGATGCCTCTTCCCGGCCGCACCCAGCCGGTTTTGATTATGAATCGACTGTGCACCCTCCCGCTGATCTCCCTCCTGCTTGTTGGCTGCAACGCCTTTCCCAAGCAGGATAAGTTTCAACTCAGCGTCCACGCCGAAGGCTCCGAGATGGAGTCTCCGCGCAGCATCATGCCCGATTTCATCGGCGATCCCCCGCGCCAGGTCATCCTCATGCGCGCCCCCGAGTTCTCGCAAAAGAACATCGCCGCCGTGCAGCCCTTTCCCGCTGACAATGGCAATGCCTGGGGGGTCGGTTTGAAGCTCGACTTCAAAGGCACCCAGGCGCTGGATCTCGTGACTCGCATGCGTCATGGCGAGTACCTCCGCACCCTCGTAAATGGTCGCGGAGCCGACTGGGTCCGCATCGACCGCCCCATCTCCGATGGCATTTTCATCGTCTGGGAGGGCGTGCCTGAAAAAGTCATCGCCGAGATGAAGAAACGCTATCCCCCGATCAACAACCTCGGCTCCTCCGCCACCAACCAGGACATGACCCCCACCACCTGGACCGAGAAGCGCAAGGCCTTCGGACTCTTCCGCAAAGAAGAGAAAGCCAAGGAACGCGAAGCTCGAAGTGCAGTTCGCGAACCCGCAGCGGAAGCCTCCCCTCCGCCCAACGAACGCGAGGCCGCCGCTGCCATTCAGCCCCCCACCAGTGCCACCAGCCCGCCCACCCAAGCTCCTCCTGGACCCTCTTACCGCCCCTACCAGGAAGCTCCCGCTCCCCTCCAGGCCCGATGATTTTCCCTCTGCGCACCGTCGCCGCTCTCTCCCTCCTCGCCCTATCCGGCTCTGCTCCCGCTTGGGAGTTGCGCCTCCCCACTCGCAACGACGCCCTCCTCCGCGGCGAGGGTCTGGACTTTTACCAGTTCGTGGACCGAACCTTTGAGGGGGAAAAATCGAACCCCTGGCAAGGCGGTCAATTTGGCTTTGTCCGCAATCCCGTCCGCAGCGGTGGGGAGATCGTCTATACCCGCTTCCACGAGGGGCTGGACATCCGCCCCACCCAACGCGATGGCAGCGGAGATCCGCTCGATCTCGTCCACGCCATCAGCGACGGTCGCGTGGTTCACACCGCCAACGTTCCCTCTCAAAGCAATTACGGACGCTACATCGTCGTCGAGCACGACTGGGGAGACGGCCCGTTTTACTCCCTCTACGCCCACCTCGCCGCCATCCACGTCCAACCCGGCCAACGCGTCCGCGCTGGGGAGCCCCTCGCACGCATGGGTTACACCGGAGCCGGTATCGATCAACGCCGCGCCCACCTGCATGTGGAGCTAAACCTCTTCCTCTCCACCGATTTTCAAGCCTGGCATGATCGGCTTTTCCGCGATCCCAATCACCACAGTCTCTACAACGGCCTCAATCTCCTCGGTCTCGATCTCGCCGGGCTCTACCAAGCCCACCGCCGCAACGACATCAGCGCGTCCGACTTCGTGCGCCAAAGCCCCTGGTATTTCGAAGTCGCCGTCCCCGGTCGCGCCCGCATGGAGCTGGCTCAGCGCTACCCTTGGTTGCTCGAAACGCGCCCCTCTCGCACCGCTCCCGGCAGCTGGCGCATCCGCTGCACTGCCTGGGGTTTGCCCGTCGCCATCACACCCTCCGACAGCCCCGTCGCTGAGCCCACCATCACCGCCTTGGCCACCCGGCAGCTCTCCCACGGCTATCACACCCGCGGCCTGCTCAGTGGCTCCGGGAGCAGCGCCAGCCTGACTCGCACCGGGCTCAATTTCATCCAGCTCCTCACCGGATTTTGATTTTTCAGCGGAAGGGATTCCCCCTCCGCAGCATCCCATCAAAAATCCCGCGCCAGCAAGTGGTCCGCCAGTTGCCTCAGCCGCTCGCCTCGCACACCGAAAACCTCCAACGCACCCCGCGCTTCCGCCGTCAACTCCCGGGCGCGATCTCGCGATGCGTCCAATCCCAGCAATGCCGGGAAGGTGGACTTCTCCGCCGCCAGGTCTTTGCCCGCACTCTTGCCCAGCTTCTCACTGCTTTGAGTCACATCGAGAATGTCGTCAATGATCTGAAACGCCAATCCCGTCGCCATGCCAAATCGACGCAGCGCCGCCATCGCCTCCTCATCCACATCCGCGCTCATCGCTCCCAACGTCACGGATGCCGTTAGCAGCGCCGCCGTTTTCCCCTCGTGGATGAAGGTCAAATCCTCCAGCGGCAGAGCTTTTCCTTCGCCCTCCAAATCCGCCACCTGACCTCCCACCAGGTGCAGGCTGCCCGCCGCACGCGCCAGCTCCGCCACCATGGCTCCGGTCGAATGTCGCGCTGCAGGCTGAGTCCGGGTCACCAGTTCGAAGGCCAGCGCCTGGAGCGCATCCCCCGCCAGCACCGCAATCCCCTCACCATAAACCTTGTGGCAGGTCGGCACGCCACGCCGCATGTCATCGTCATCCATGCAAGGCAAATCATCGTGAATCAGCGAATACGTGTGCAAACACTCCACCGCGCAGGCCACGAAGCCCGCCGCCTCTCGCGTTCCCCCACACGCCTCACTCGCAGCCAAACACAGAATCGGCCGCAACCGCTTCCCACCCGCAAACACGCTGTGGCGCATGGCCTGATGCAACGTCGCAGGACGCGTTTCCGCCGACGGCAACAAACGATCCAATAGGGCATCGACGAAGGACGCCTGATCTTGAAGATAGGAGGAGAGAGAATGTGACACCACCAGCCAAAAAACACCGGACTCACCCACCTCGTCAACTCAACGCACCCAAGAAGCAGCGCCAAAATCGAAATCTTCCTCAGCCTTCGAAGTTCGATTGAGTCTCAAAAAATCGCGTGCGTCTCCCAACTTCACTCATCCGCCCGCTGCAAACAGCCGCGACGCTTCACCACATACAGCCCCTCCGCACACCCCGGCGCAGGAACCGCTCCCACCTTCCGCTTCCCGCCAAAATACCCTCGATTCGCCTCATACACCTCCTCCACAAACGCCTTCGATCCCAACACCAGCCCCTCACTGTAAGTCTTCACCATCACTTCCTCTCCCTCCTCACCACTCTCACTCGCTGCATTCGCCTTCACCTTCCCCCGCGCCTGCTCCACGCCCGCCAACATCTTCCCATAGCTCTTCCCCGCCTCCCCCTTCTCCCAATCGCTCTCCGGTCGCTCCATCACTCGACTCAATGCCCGCTTCGCCTTCCGCGTCCCTTCTCCCATCGCCTCTCCATACCCGCACCACGGATAGTCCCTCGAATCCCTCACCAATCCCGCCCTCACCGGATTCAAATCAATGTAGGCCGCCACCTCCTTCACCACATCAATCCGATCCACCTCCCGCTCATTCCTCCCGCTCCGCCCCTCAATCAGCACGCTCTTGAATCGATCCATCCACAGCGTCCCCTTCCTCTCGTGCCGCTTGTTGTACCACCGGCTGAACCGCTCTTTGACCTCCTTCACATACCGCGACAGGTCCGCCATCCGATCCGTGTAGCTTTTCAGCCTCACCTGCACTGCCGTCTCTTGGCCCTGCCGTCGCCACTCCCGCATCTGCGCCTCCAGCTGCTCCACGTAGCCCTTCGAATACAGGCTGCGCAGATGTCCCA
>JAGRPD010000347.1:0-6527 GCA_020439875.1 Verrucomicrobiales bacterium | reverse complement strand
CCGCTTTTCCCCCTCCGGCCCCGCGAAACGCTCCACGTAGGCCCCGTGATGCGGCACCGACACCAGCACATGGAAGTGATTGCCCATCACGCAGTAGGTCAGCACCTCCACCCCGCAGAACTCCGCCACCCGCCAGATCACCCGCCGCAGCGCCTCCTTCTCCACCTCATCAAAGAACACCTCCCCGCCGCAGGTGCGCGACATCGCATGGTAGTAGTTCGCCACCAGCCCCTTCGACCCCAGCACCCGCCGCCGCCCGCCCGACCAGGACCGCGTCGCCTGAAACCACGACGTCTTCGCCTTGATCCCGATCAAAGGATCCCGTTCCTCCCCCGATTCGCCGTCATCGACCTGTCGCTCCATCGTCACGCCCCCAGCCTACCAGGCCCCACCCAGCCCGCAACCACTTTTTGATGCCTGGCATCAAAATAATCGCGATCGACGCTTTTTTAATCCCGCCTTGCCTCTGCGCCATTCTCTTCCATCATGAACTCAACAGTCCGCATGCCCGTCCCGTCCGCCAAACCGCGTCTCGCCTACCTGTTCTCTCGGTATCCGGTGGTTTCTCAGACTTTTTGTGATTCCGAGATGCTGGCGCTCGAGCGCCGTGGATTTGACATCGAAATCGGTTCCCTCAATCGCCCCCCCACCTCCTTCCGCCACGAGCGATTGGACCGCCTCAATGCAGAGATCCATTATCCGCCCCCGCCCGACGTCCTAGCCGCCTTCTGCGACGAACCTGAATTTCGCGAAAAACTGCAGCCGATGGTCGATGACCACGCGGAGCGCTACGGCACCGGCTACAAACCGCTCACCCGCGCTCGCAATGCCTTTTACATGGCGCGCATCTTCCGCCAGCTCGGTGTCCAGCACGTCCATGTGCACTTTGCCAATCGAGCTACCCACAGCGCTCTCTTCCTCAAAAAACTGGGCTTTCCTTTCAGCTTCACCGCTCACGCGCAAGACTTCATGTTCGATCTCGGCAGCAACGAACTGCTCAACGAGATGGCACGGGAAGCCGAGTTTGTCGTCGCCGTCAGCGACTACAGCCGGGATCTTCTACGCGAGATGTGCCCCGACAATGAGGCCAAAATGGTGAGGATCTACAATGGCATCGATCTCGATGACTTCCGTCCGACGGTCGTAAAGCAGCAATCCCCCCTGCGCGTCGTCTCCATTGGACGCTTGATTGAGTTCAAAGGCTTTCACCACCTCATCGGTGCCTGCGCCCGTCTCAAACAAATGGAGATCCCGGTCGAAACCCGCATCATAGGAGAAGGCCCCTTGCGCCCCGAGCTGGAAGCCCGCATCCAACGGGAAGGGCTGCAAGACCGCGTGAAACTCCTCGGCGTGCGCAGCCAGGAGCAAATCAAGAGCGAGCTGGCCGAAGCGGATCTTTTTGCCCTCGCCAGCGTCGTCGATCCCGTGGGAGCTTCGGACATTCTACCCACCGTCATCACCGAGGCCATGGCCTGCCACCTCCCCGTCGTCTCCACCACCGTCACGGGCATCCCCGAGATGGTCGAGCACGAAACCACCGGTCTCCTCGTCGAGCCCGGCGATGAAGACGCTCTCGCTCAGGCCATCTCCCGCCTCAGCGCAGATCCCGACACCCGCGCCCGCATGGGAGCCGCCGGCCGACAGCGAGCCGAGCGACTCTTCACCTTCGACGTCACGGCGGGCGCACTGGGAGAGCGCTTGATCGAACACTACGCCAACCGCTCCCCCGCCACAGAGCGCCAGCCCGGAGAGATCGTTTACCTCGTGCATCAATGGCAGGGAGAAGCTCTGCTGAAAAGCGGCCCCACCCTCCAAGATGGCGTTCGCTGGCTCGCCGAGCACGCCATTTGGCCCGCGGAAGGCGGTGATCGCGACACCCTTCGTTCCATCGAAATCCTACCGGATGCCAGCGTCATCGAGAGCATCTGGCTGCAGCGCACCGATGCCCGCGCCACTCTGGAAGCGCACCGAGGCACCCTAGGAGATCACGTCACCGGCACCGCCTTTTACCAGCAGGCCCGCCACGCCATCTATCTCGCGGAAGCCCTGCCCCGGCGCGGCGTCCGCCACATCCACGCACGGCGAGCGGACACCGTACTCACCGTGTGGATGCTGAAGCTCCTCCTCCCCCACCTCACCGTCAGCGCCGCCGTGGAGGAAAATCCCTCCCTCCCCCGCTCTCTACTCGCCCGCCTCCTCCCCACACTCGACCTCCTCTCCGTCTCCGATCCCAAACTGGCCGAACAAACCGGTTCCCCACCCGACACCCTCCAGCTCACCGCCCCCTTCGTCCGCAAAGAGACCCGCATTGGCCCCCTGAAGTTCAAGCGCAAAATCTCCGTCTCCGAGCCTGACCGCCCCCCCCTGGAAGCAGCATTCCTCGCCCGCATCCGCGAACTCCTCCCGTGACCGCCATGCCCGACCGCCTCGCCGTCGTCATCCCCGTCTATAACCACGCCGCTTACATCGGAGAGGCGCTCGAGTCCGTCCTCAGTCAAAGCCGACGCCCCGACCGCGTGCTCGTCATTGATGATGGCTCCAAAGACGACTCCCTCGCCGTCATGGAGCCCTTCCGCGCTCGCGGCGTCGAGATTCACGGACGCGAAAACCGCGGCGCTCACAACACCATCAACGAACTCATTGAGCGCGCCTCCGAGGACTGCCAATGGATCAGCATCCTCAATTCCGATGACCGCTATCTGCCCCAGCGCTTCGAGACCTGCTTGGCCACCGCCGCCGCCAACCCAGGAAAATCCGTCATCTCCACTCGACTCGAAGTCATCGACGCCGAAGGCCAGCGCATGGCGGAGGACGAACCACGCGCCCGCTGGTTTTACGGCGTGCAATCCCTCGCCGACGCCCAACCCGACCTCTCTCCCGCCGAGTGGCTCGGCCGGGGAAACTTCATCGCCACCACCAGCAACGTCTTCGCCCGCGCCGACTACCTCCGCGCGAACCCCTTCCGCCCCTACCGCTTCAACCACGACTACTTTTTCCTCGCCGGAGCTGCCTGGCGCGATCAGATCGCCCTCGATCCCGGCGTCCACATGCAATACCGCGTGCATGGTTCCAACACCATCTCCACCCATCCCGAGCCCCTGATTCGCGAGATGCTCCGCATGCACCTGGATCTGCTGCGACATTACGCCGCCGAACTCCGCGCCGATCCCGAGCTACGCGTCCGCTTTTACGACTACATGCGCGCCCTCTGGGACAACATCTCCAGCTGCCACGCCGGCATGCTGCACGTCATGGTCGCCCAGCTGTTGCAAAACGTCTCCGAATCCGACATCGAGACCCTCGCCCAATCCGTCAACGGTCCTGAATTCGAAATTTCCCCCAATCGCGCCCTCGCAGGTGGCTACGACGGCACCGAGCCTCTCTCCCTCGCCACATTGGGCAAAAAAGTCGAGCAACTGCGGGCGGAAAAACAACGCATCCAGGAGGATCGCGACGCAAGCCGAGAACTCCTCCGCCTCAAAGGCGACCTCCTCCGCAGCCGCTGGATCAGCCTCGGCTCCCTGCTCGGCCGAGTCAAAGCACCCCGTCGCAACATCGGCAAGACCCCCGCTGAAAAGCTCGCCCACTTCCGTTCCGATTGCCAAAAAGACGGCTGGCTCAAGCTTGGATCCAGCCTCGGCTCCAAAACCTGCCGAGACCTGCGAACCGGCAAGTAACCACCCTTTTCTCGGCTCGGCCAAATCGATCGATGCGTGAGACCTGGTTGTTCTTGCTCGGCAAGCTCGTTCCATCCAACTTTTCACGACCTTGGTGAGTCCCACGATCCGCAACAACACCCGATTCACCATCCTCGACGAAGGAACCGATTACCTCGTCGTCAACAAACCCGCCCCCCTCCAGGTTCACCCCAAAAAACCCGGCGGTCCTCCCACCCTCTGGGATGAATTGACCCGTCTCCTCGCCTTTGAAATCACCGTCGGCGGCCAGGTTTCCATCATCAATCGGCTCGACCGCGAAACCAGCGGCGTCACCCTCATCGCCAAAACACCCAGCGCCGCCCGCCGTTTCGGGATCGCCATGCAGCAGCGCCAATTTCGCAAAACCTACCTCGCCTGGACCATCGGCACACCGTCATGGCAGAGCCTCAGCTGCCACGCACCCATCCTCAGCCAGCGCCTCGTTCAGCCCTCAGACATCTACGTCAAACAAATCGTCCACCCTCACGGCTCCGCCTGCCAGACCGAGTTTCGCGTTCTCCACCACAGGGACACCGCCTGCGGACCCATCACTTTGATCGAGGCCACCCCCGTCACCGGTCGCATGCACCAGATCCGCGTCCACCTCTCTCACCTCGGCCACCCCATTTTGGGCGACAAACTCTACGGCCCCAGTGACCGGCTCTACCTCGAATTCATCGCCACGGGATGGACACCCCGACTTGCCGCCCAGCTCCACCTCCCGCGCCACGCTCTGCACGCCTGGCGGCTTGAGCAGCTCGATCTTCCTCAGCACCTCTCCTGGCAGGCCCCCATTCCTCCAGACTTGGCCGCCTGGGGCTCCCCTCAGTCAGAGCCCCCACCGCCGCTCACCGACCAAACGCTCAGGCCATAAAAAACCCGTGCTTCTCCAGCAGGAAAAGCACGGGTTGTCACGCGGGTTCACCGCGTCAATGAATCCCCTGGATTACAGGCTCTTCTTGAGAACGGAAGAAGGCGTGAAGCGCACAGTCTTCGAAGCCTTGATCTTCATCGACTCGCCAGTCTTCGGATTGCGGCCCGTGCGAGCAGCGCGCTTCGTCACCTTGAAGGTGCCAAAACCAATCAGCTGCACCGAGCTATCTTTTTTAACGCCTTTGGCAATTGCCGTCAGCACGGCTTCCACCGCCTCACCAGCTGCACGTTTGGAGGTTTCCCCCCCGAGAGCTTTCTGAACGGATTCGATCAATTCTGCTTTGTTCATGATGCGATTGTTGTGTGTCGTTGTTGGTTGGGTATTCCTAGTCTAGCCTTGTTTCAAGGCAGATGAAGAACCCAAGTTATGGACGTTTCCAGTCGGCCCCGTCAACAGTTTCTTCAGAAGAAAATGTCTTCCTCTTCCCCGCCTCACTTTTTCATGTCTCCCCTCAAAAAATTCTTGCTTCCCACCCATTCTCCACAGGTCCACCCATCCGCCTTCATCGCCACCAGTGCCATCGTGCTCGGCGCTGTCCACCTCGCCCCCCGCTCCAGCGTCTGGTTCACCGCCGTGCTCCGAGGAGACATCAACCACATCTCCATCGGTGAGGAAAGCAACGTCCAAGATGGTGCCGTGATCCACGTTAGCGACTCCCATCCCGCCATCGTCGGCCGCCGCGTCACCATCGGTCACCGCGCCATCGTTCACGCCTGCACCGTGGAAGACGACGTCCTCATCGGCATGGGAGCCACCTTGCTGGACGGCTGCCACATCGGTGCCGGTAGCATCATCGCAGCCGGAGCCCTCGTCCCCAAAGGCCTTCAAATTCCACCCGGCTCCCTCGTCGTAGGCCTCCCTGCCCGCATCGCCCGCCCCCTCACCCCCGAAGAATCCGCAGCAAATACGGCGCTCGCCGCCAAGTACGTCGAAGTCGCCAAACGCCATCGGGATCTCGGCTTCGGCATCAGCCCCCTCAACCCCACCTCCAAAATCGACAGATTCCATCCTCGCTGATTCCATTTCCTCACCCTATTCTCTTGCCTCCCGGGAACTGCACGGCATTGGTCTCCCACCATGAATCGGGATGTCGTCCAGGTGCAAATCCGAGCCGTGCTGCCTCTGGAGGGCAGCTTCACCCTCTTTCTCGGCACCGAAGAAAAGACCTTTGTCATCTACGTCGATGAGAACGTCGGCACAGCCATCTCCCTCTTCATGCGCGGCGTCCCCAAAGAGCGCCCCCTGACCCACGATCTCTTCCGTCACGTCCTCATGGCCTTTGGTGCCCGCGTCGAGCGCGTCGTCATCAACCGCGTCGAAGGCAGCGTCTTCTACGCCCGCCTCATCCTCAGCGCCGAGAACGAACTCCAACACCGCAAGCTCGTCGAACTCGACGCCCGCCCAAGCGATGGCATCGCCCTCGCCGTCGCATCCGGAGCCCCCATCTTCGTCGCCACCGAAGTCTGGGAAAACGTCGAAGACGTCTCCGCCACCCTCGAAGAAATCGAGGCTCAAGGCTCTTCCGCCAATCTCCCCTCCCCCTTTGCCACCGATGAGGAGGACGACGAAGACCTTCTCGACCCGGACGATGACGAGGAGGACGACGAATTCCTCGGCCTCGACGATGAACTCTTCGGAACCTTGGATGAACAAGACGAAGAAGACGACGACTTCGACCCCCTCTCCGAGGACGACGACGAAGAGGACGACGATGAGGGAGAGCACTGGAAACAAGGTTGATTTCATTGATCTTGTTCCCAGCCCCAATCCCATCGAACGCACACACCGTCCAGCACGCCACCGCTGCATCAAAGCGGAGTCATTTCTCCTCGCCAAAACCACACCGCCAAAGGTTCATCCGGGAAGTTGATGCGGAACCATCCGAGTCAGGATGG
>JAGRPD010000346.1 GCA_020439875.1 Verrucomicrobiales bacterium | reverse complement strand
CCACTTCGTTGTAGGGCTTGTTGTTCATGATCGCATCGGTGAGGTCTTCCCACTCCAGATCGTAGGGATTCAGTTCGGGTTGCTCAGCCCGCCAGAGGAGGTTTTTTCGATCCATGGTCTGGCCTTTGAACGCCATCGCCTTTGAGGGCGTGTGCCGGGCTGCCGAAACGATGGCCCAACCGGTGGTGCCATGCACGTAGGTGGCAAATTCGTTGTAGGTGCCTACGGCGTTGCGGCCTTGGAAAAAGAGTTTGGCTCCGTCCTTGAAGGTGTACTCCACGTTGTAGTGATCGAAGTTTTGATCGATGTAATCGCCGCGCTCGGTGCGTCCCCCGCTGGCGATGGCTTCCACCGGCCAGTCGTCTTTCATCCAGCAGGCTTCGTCGATGTTGTGGATGTTGAAATCGCTAAAGGCACCACCACTGAGCCAGAGGAAGGAGTGGAAACGCTCGATCTGCCACAGCAACTCGTTGGGATAGATGGCGGGATCACGCGGTGTGGTGAAGCAGGACGCTACAGGTCCCATCATCCGATAGGCTCGCATCATCATGAGATCGCCGATGAGACCGCCCTGGATTTTCTCGAACAACTCTTTGCGGCGCTGGCAGTGGCGGCACATCAGACCGACGCCCACTTTGAGGCCTTTTTTCTTCGCCTCTTCGTTCAGCTCCAGGAGGCGACGTCCGCTGGGTCCGTCCACGCACACGGGCTTTTCCATGAACACGTTGACGCCCTTCTCGATGGCGTATTTGTAATGCACCCAGCGAAAGGCGGGCGGCGTGGTCAGGATCACCACGTCAGCGGAGTTGGGTCGCAGTTGGTCGATGGCGTGTTTGTAGGCATCGAAGCCGATGAATTTTTGATCTTCCGAGACCGACATGCGATCCGGGTGCTTGCCGGAGAGCGCCTCGAAGCTGCTCTTGAGGCGATTCTCACTCACATCCGCCATGGCTACCAGACGGGTGGGCGCATTTTGCAGGGTCAGGCAATTGCTCACCGCGCCCGTGCCGCGCCCGCCGCAGCCGACGATGACCGCGCGGATGCTCTCATCCCCGGCACCATGCACATGCGGCAAAGAAACACCGGCCAAGACCGAGGCACCGGCGGCGGCGGAACCCGTCTTGATGAAATCACGACGGCTGGTGGAGGATGACAACGAGGCAGCGGAGGCGGATGATGGAGTGTCGTTCATGCAGCGGGGAAAACGCGTCCAGCCGCCACCGCCTTTCCCGCAATCCGCAGGTGTTTTTATCGGTTCGATCAGATTTCGAAAGACACCACCTCTTGGGCCGCTTCGTGGGCAATGACATGCGCCACGGTGGTCTCATCCATCCAATCCCGCACCAGAGTCTCCAGCCCCGCCAAAGTCCGCCCCAGGCCGCAGCTACCTCTCACCCCACACTCACAGACCGCACGCCTGCCGAGAGCCGCCTCGCAGCAAGGGATGGGTTGGAAAGGCCCGTCGATCAACTCCACCACCTGGCGCAGACTGATCTCCGTGGAGGGCAGCAGCAGCTGATAGCCACCTCCGACTCCGCGCCGACTGCGCAGCAAGCCGCCGTTTTTTAAAGCCAGCAGGATTTGCTCCAAAAACTTCACCGGAATGCTCTCCTCCCGCGCCAGATCCTGGATGGAAAAGGTGGCACCCACTGCCTGCCGGCCCATCGCCACTAGGGCGCGCAGGGCGTATTCCGCTTTTTTGGACAACTTCATGGCCAATCCCTACAGTGCAGATCGACAATCTTCAACAAGCGGATCGGTTTCCCCCTACCCCGCTCCATCCGCCCAAAAAAGCTCGCCCCGCTTCAAGGCCTCGAGGCACCAAATCTCGGGATACATCACCTCAAAGTACCACAGCCGCGCAAAATAGAGGCCGATCGGCCGAGGCGAAAACTGCCGTCCGCCATCGGTCGCGTTCAGCAGCCACCGCAGACCACGACGCACCACATCTTTGGGAACATCACTGCCCTGACGGGCGGCCTTGCACAGCGCAATCACCACCACCGCCGTCTCCTCGACCGAAGGCTCCACCGTGCCATCGCCTCCCCAGCCTCCATCGGCAGACTGTCGAGCCACCAAGGCGTTCACTCCTCCATCGATCAAATCCCGCGCCTGGGCCGCTAGCTCGGGCACCTCGCTGAGATAGTCCACCACCCGCGCCGTGCCGAACACCGGATTCTCTTCATCTGC
>JAGRPD010000345.1 GCA_020439875.1 Verrucomicrobiales bacterium | reverse complement strand
CCGAGTTCCATCGTCATCTTCTTCTCAGTGCCCGCGAGGCTGCGCATGATGATTTTTCCCACCTCAGTGCTGCCGGTGAAGGCCACCTTGGCCGTGAGCGGATGGTTGATCACCGCCGCGCCGGTTTCGCCCGCACCACTGACGATGTTCACCACGCCATCCGGCAATCCGGCCTCCTGGCAGATCTCGCCAAACTTCAGCGCGGTGATGCTGGTGGTCTCGGCGGGTTTCAAAACGACGCAATTCCCTGCCGCGAGAGCCGGAGCAATCTTCCACGCCAGCATGAGCAGCGGGAAATTCCACGGAATGACCTGCCCCACCACGCCATGCGGTGCGAGTTGCCGTCCCGGCGCGAGAAACTCCAGCTTGTCCGCCCAACCCGCGTGATAAAAAAAGTGCGCCGCCGCCATCGGCACGTCGAAATCGCGCGATTCCTTGATTGGCTTGCCTCCGTCCAGGGTCTCGGCCACCGCAAACTCCCGCGCGTGATCCTGCAGCAGCCTTGCGATGCGATACAAATACTTGCCGCGCTCCTTGCCCGCCATCTTGCCCCACACCGTCGCGAACGCCTTTTGCGCCGCCTTGCAAGCCGCGTCCACATCCACCGCATCCGCCAGCGCAATGTCCGCAATCTTCTCCTCCGTCGCCGGATTGATCGAAGCAAAATATTTGCCCTTCTTCGGTTTCACGAACTGGCCGTTGATGAAGAGATCGTACCTGCTCTTCAGCTTCGGATCCGCCGTCTCCGGTGCTGGATCGAGTTCCCACAGGTCGCCGAAAACCAGTTCGCGGGCGGGAGAAGTGCGGGAGGTGGATTTTCGGACAGCGGATGACATCTCCCTCATTGTGGCTGGACCGCCTTGGTTTCCAAGCAAGGATTTCAACGCCCGCGCAGCATGGCCTCCAACTCTGTTCGCAGCGGCTTCCAATAGTTTCGGTCATTCTGCCTTTCCAGCAATTCCTCAGCAAGCAAAGCCGCTTCGACGGCAGATTCGTCGTTCGTCAGGGCTGCGGCGAGCACGCTCACTCTCTGACTCATCAGCTCCTGAGCGAAGGCAGTTTGTCTCGTCCGCCAAGATGGCAAAGTCCGTGTCGCGGCTAAACTCTGCTCCTCCGTAAAACACGCAGGCCTGACCGCCCATCAACAGGGCGCGAACCTGATGCTTGTGCATCGTGGAAAGGACTTTGTGAATCGGGTTCGGGATCAAGACTGCCTCCTTGCGAAAGGTACTGTGCCCACAGCTTCTGGCTTTCCGACCAACGCTCTTCGGGCGTGAGTCGATACCAGTCTTGCCATTCGTCTGTGGGATCGTTTTCCACGGAACTAAGATAACACAAATTGCCCAGCGCGCCAATCGGTACTCAATACCCGCCGCTCGCCTCGCTGAAATTCCAGGGGGCCTGATAGACGCCGGTGCGTTCTTTTTCGAGCTGGCGGACGAGGTCGTTGAGCAGGGCGGAGGCACCGAAGCGGTAGCGGCGGTTGTTAAGCCATTCGTCACCGAGCGTCTCCTTGACGGCGATGAGGAAGTGCAGGGCCTGCTTGGCGGTGCGGATGCCGCCGGCGGGTTTCATGGCGATGGGCACGCCGGTGGCGAGGAAGTGATCGCGGATCGCTTCCAGCATGACTTGATTGTTGCCGAGCGTGGCGTTGGACGAGGTCTTGCCGGTACTGGTCTTGATGAAATCGTTGGGCCGAATCACCCGCATGGCGAGGAAGCTGGCGGCGCGGATGTTGTCGTAGGTTTCCAGTTCGCTGGTTTCGAGAATGACTTTCAAAGTCGCCTCACCGCAGGCTTCGACCACGGCGGCGATCTCGTCCTGCATGCGGCCAAACTCACCGGCGAGGAAGGCGCCGCGATGGATCACCATGTCGATTTCGTCCGCCCCATCGCTGACCGCGGCGCGGACCTCGGCGAGGCGCGTCTTGATCGGCGCTTGGCCGGAGGGGAAGGCGGTGGCGACGGACGCAACCTTGACTGCGGTTCCGGCGACGTGTTTTTTCGCGTGCTTCACCATGGCCGGATACACGCAGACGGCGGCGGTGGGCGGGATGTCGCCCTGATCATGCGGGCGCAGCGCCTTTTGACAGAGCGAGGCGACTTTGCCCGGCGTGTCCTTGCCCTCCAGGGTGGTCAGATCGACCATCGAAACCGCGAGACGCAGTCCAAAGACTTTCGACTTCTTCTTGATGCTTCGCGTGGTGAACTTGGCGACGCGTTCTTCCACGCCGACGGCATCCACGGTGCCGATTTCGTCAAACAGGCGATGAAAACTGGAGGGAGCGCGCGCGGAGGGCATCGCGGGAGTTAACACCGCAGTCGGTCCCGCCGTCAAGGTGCAGCCGCAGGCGCAGACGCAGACGCAGGCGCAGGCGCAGCCGCGACACTCAGCCGATCAACTCGGCCATCGGCTGGTGGCCGCCGTCGATGAGATACTGCGGGCGGCCGCTGTGGTCCGGCAGGGTGACCTTGTTCACATCGATGCCGAGGTGGTGATAGAGCGTGGCGAAGACCTCCCCAAACGCGACGGGGCGCTCCACGGCTTCGCCCGCGAGCTTGTCGGTCGCGCCGATGACCTGGCCGTGACGCATTGCCCCACCGGCGAGCATGGCGCAGGACACGCGCGGCCAGTGATCGCGCCCGCCCTTTTCGTTGATGACCGGAGTGCGGCCAAACTCGCCCCACACCACCACGGCCACGTCTTTTTCCATGCCGCGCTCATGCAGGTCGGTGAGGAGGGCGCTGAGCGCGCTGTCGAGCAGGGGCAGGTCCTCGCGCAGTTGCTTGAAGTTGTCGTTGTGATAATCCCAGCGACTGAAGCCGAGGGTGACGACGCGGGCTCCGGCCTCGACCAGCCGCCGCGCGGCGAGGAAGTGATCGGTCAGGCGCGGGCCACCGTCGTCGCGATTCTTGTTTTCGCCCTTGCCATAGCGCTCCACGATGCGCGGATCCTCCCGCGTGAGGTCGAGCGCTTGGAGCAGCTTCGGACTCGTCAGCACACCGAGCGCCTGCTCGTTGAAGGCGTCGATGCCTTCCATGAGACCGCTCGCGTCGAGGTCGCGCCGCATTTGGTCAAACTCCTTCAACAGACAGGCGCGGTCGCGAAGCCGCTCCAGCGTGATGCCATTGAGTGACATGTCGTCGGTGCCTCCGCCGCGATTCGGCTGGAAAGGCGCGTGCGCCACGCCGAGGTAACCCGGTTCGCCGTTTCGCGCCCACTCCATGTGACCCATCTTCGGCGACAACCCAACAAACGGCGGCATGGCCGGATGGACGGCCCCTTGCAGGCGCGAAACGATGGAGCCCAGTGCTGGCCAACCGCCGGGAGGCTGGCGCTTGCCATTGCGGCCCGTGAGGCATTGAAAGGCATCGTGGCTGGTGTCGCAGTCCGCCATCGAGCGGATCAACGTGCAGCGGTCCATCATCTGGGCGAGCCGGGGCAGTTGCTCGCAGATTTGGATGCCATCGACGTTGGTGCCGATGGGCTTGAACTCGCCGCGAATCTCGCGCGGCGCGTCCGGTTTCAGATCGAAGATGTCCTGGTGCGAGGGACCGCCCGGCAGGAACACCATGATCACCGCCTTGTGGGAACCCTTGGCCTGTTGCGCGGCTTCGGCCCGCAACACATCGGGCAACGAAAGCCCCCCCATCGCCAGCCCGCCGATCTTCAAAAAATCGCGGCGCGAGCGGCCATCGCAAAAGCCGCCCCGGGATCGGGAGCCGTGAATAGAGAGCATGACGGGGAGGAAGAGGACGAGTTCGTGAGGCTACGGCAGGGCGCGGAGTCATCTTGCACGTCGAGGCTTTCGTCAGAATCCCCGCGTAGAGGCATTCGTCAGAATGCCTGGGGAGGTGCGCCGCTTTCAGGACGTGCGTTGAAGGAAGACTCACGTCTTCCTCTACGGCGCAATGCGCGCTCATGCGCCACACGTAGAGGCATTCGTGAGAATGCCTGGGAGGTGCGCCGCTCTCAGGACGTGCGTCGATGGAGAACTCTGCGCTCCGCCTCAAATCAACTCCGGCATCGCCTGCCAGCCATCCACGAGATACTGCGGACGACCGGTGAGGTCGGTGAGCGTGGTCTTCACGGTGTCGATGCCCATGAACTTGTAGAGCGTGGCAAACACCTCGCCGAAGTGCACGGGACGATCGGTGGGCTCGCCGCCGACACGGTCCGTGGCCCCAATGACTTGACCGGTCTTCAAGCCGCCGCCCGCCAGCAAGGCCCCGCCGACACGCGGCCAATGATCGCGTCCGCCTTGGGCGTTCACCGTGGGGGTGCGCCCGAATTCGCCCCAGGCCACCACGGCGACATCCTTGTCGAGCCCGCGATCGTGCAAGTCCTGCACCAGGGCGCTCATGCCTTGATCGAACAGCGGCAGGTGCCGCAGCAGTTGCGGGTAATTGTTGTCGTGAAAATCCCAGCGACCGAAGTTCAACGTCACCACCCGCGCTCCGGCTTCCACCAGGCGGCGCGCCATCAGGAAGTGCTCGAGATTGAGCGGAGCGCCGTCGCCGTAGTTTTTGGGATCGCCCTTGCCGTAGCGTTCGCGGGTCTTGGGCGATTCCTTGGTGATGTCGAGCGCCTCAAGCAGCCTGTTCGAGGTGAGCACGTTCAGCGCCTGCTGATTGAAGGCGTCCATGCCCTCGACCACACCGCTTTGATCCAGATCCCGGCGGAAGGTGTCGAAACCTTCCAGCAAGGAACGACGATCCTCAAGCCGGTCGAGTGTGATGCCATTGAGCCGGAGATCATCGAAGCCGGTGCCGTTGGGTCGGAAGGCCGAGTTGGCCGGCCCAAGGTAACCCGGATGACCCGGTGACCCGTAAGGCGGATGACCGGCTTTGGGAGCCAGCCCGACGAAGGACGGGATCGCCGGATCCGCCTGGCCTTGCAGCGAGGAAACGACGGAACCGAATGACGGAGGATCGGACTGGGAACCCTCGGGCCGGTTGCCGTTGGCGGGATTCGGCGGACGACCGGTGTAACAGATGAAGGAATCGTGCGCGCCGGTGAGCGATCCATACATGCTGCGGATCGGCACCAGTTTGTCCATCATCTTGGCGAGGAGGGGCGCGTGCTCGGAAATCTGAATGCCGGGCACCTTGGTCGAGATCGGTTTGTAAGGACCGCGAATCTCCAACGGCGCGTCCATCTTCAAATCCCACATGTCCTGATGCGGCGGCGCGCCGCACAGGTAGATCATGATGACCGACTTGAAGCTGCGCCCGGTTCGCGCCTCAGCCTCGGCCTTCAGCAGGTCCGGCAGCGACAGCCCGCCCATGGCCAATCCGCCGATGCGCAAAAAATCGCGCCGCGAGAGACCATCGCAAAACGTGCCGTGGGCTTTTCCTGAAATCGAAAGCATGAGACGCTGAATAAGCTCCGAGCGTCAGCGAACTTTCAAATGATCCGGAAAGACGAATGACTCACGCGTTGGCTCGGAGGATCTGGGCCAGGACGTAGGGGAGGATGCCTCCGGCGCGGTAGTAGTCGATCTCGACGGGGGTGTCGAGGCGGACGACGACGGGGATATCAAAACTGTCGCCACTGGCG
>JAGRPD010000344.1 GCA_020439875.1 Verrucomicrobiales bacterium | reverse complement strand
CATCCAGCTGTCGGAAAACTGCGCCAACGCGGCGTAGGTCCACACCTCCTCTCCCGCTGCCAATCGACGCGCGATCTCTCGCTTTCCATCGGGACTTTCCAGATCTTCATACACCGCGCTGAAGTGTGGCACCCAAATGTCAGCGGCACCGATCAAATCGCCCCAGGTCGGATCGTCCGGTACCGGTTGCTCCGTCACCATCAGCGGCAGCCGGATGCCATGCTGCTGCTCGGCCTCATCCACCAGCGCCCCCCAGCGGCGCACCCGTTCGTAACCTGCGGCGTCGTTCGGCTCATCCAGGCTGCCCAGGGCCAGGTAGGTGCGACCGGGGGCATGGATTTTTTCCAGCAGATGCACCCAGTCGGCAAGGTAGCGCTTCAGAGCGGGGCGATCCCTGCCCAGCGGGTCGGAAAAGGGCCAATCCTCCGCCAGCGGCACCGCCAGACAGGCGGCGTGGCGATGCAGCAGCTGCCGCCTCAGGACTGGCTCCACTGCCTCGGTATCCAGCTGGTCACCCCGCGTCCGGGCGGTGGCCCACATTTGAAAAATGGAGAGCCGATGCTCCGCCAGCAGCGTCGCGTAGGCCTCCAGCAGCTGGGCCAGCTCCGGCGGCGGATTTTCCTGGGCGCGACCAAACCCATGCAACTCCGCCACGCGATGCGGACTCAACCAGAACGAGCTGCGCAGTGAGGGCGTCACCGGCAGGTCGAAATCCCACACCTCCAGCTCATACTCGCGGCGCAAAACCGTGCCGTCCGTCAGCTGTGCCTCCACCGCACCGCGATAGCGCTGCGCAGGCACCGCGTAGGGTACCTTCACATCCACCCAGAAGGGTTGATTCAGCGTGTCGGCGCTCGGCGGGGGAGCTTCTGGAAAATCCTGTGGCACCAGCGCATCCGGGTAGTCACCAGGAGGCAGCGGAGCATGCAGAGAGGCCTTTTCCACCGTCACGTAATGCTCCCGCCACACCTGCGGCGCAGGCAGCGTGGTGCCGTCGCTCCCGCGCAGCTCGCTGGCCCGCACCCGCGCACCGCGCCAGGCCTCGGCGGGACCGGTCAGCACCACTTGAAAAGGCTCCCACTCGCCGCGCGCGGCGTGCAAACGCAGATCGGTCGTCTCGTGCGGCGGCGTCTGGCGCATCACGCGGATCATGGCGTCCTCCAACCACATCTGCACCTCCGCTCCGTGCGTGATCGATACCATCACGATGCCGATCAGCTTCCCAGCCCTCCCCACCTTCCACCTCATGCCACCACCTCCAGCAGAGAGTCGTATAACGCCGCGTAATCCGCCACCGCTCGCTCCAAGGTGAAGGCTTCCTCCACTCGACGTCGCGCGGCAGTAGCCATCGCCTCTCGATCCCTGCGCACGCGCTCCAGCATCGCACCCAGCGCCGCCGTCAGCGCGGCTTCATCTTCCGGCGGCACCACCACGCCGCTCTCGCCGATGAGCGCCCCACAGTCGCCCACATCCGTCGCCACGCAGGGCACGCCGCAGGCCATTGCCTCCAGCAGCGTCAGGGGGCAGGCCTCGGTGCGGGAGGACAGGCAAAAAACATCCAGCATCGGATAAAACTGCTCCATTTTTGGCAGAAAGGCCAGCACCTGAACCGCACCCTCCAGCGCCGCCACCAGATCGCCGTGGGCCGCTTCCAGCTCCGCTTGCTCCACCCCCGCCAGCAGCAGTTGCACGCCTGGGCGCAGCCGCCGCAGTTGGGCAAAGGCCCGCAGCAGCAGCGGCAGGTTTTTCATCTCATGCAGCCGACCGGCAAATCCCACCACCTCCGTCTCGGCCTCCAGCCCCAGCTCCCGCCTCCCCGAGGCCCGCGCGTCGGCATCGGGGCGGAAGCGTTGGACATCGATGCCATTGGGCAGCCAGCGCATTTTTTCCCGTGGATAGCCCCGCCCAGCATGATCCTCCACCGCAGCCCGAGAGCAGGAGACGATCCGCGTCGGCAGCCAGCTCGCCATCCGCGCCAGTGCCCACTCCAGCGCCCGCACACGCCAGGCCGCCTCTCCCGGATGCCGATGAATCTCTCGGCAGTGAATGCTCCACAGCACACGTCGCACCCCCGCCAGCCGCGCCACCGCACCGCCGATCAGATCCGCGTGATGCATCCACGTCTGCACCACATCGGGCCGCTCCCTGCGCAGCACCCGGAACAGACCGCGCAGCGCTGGCCACCGCAAAAAGCCCTCCGCCTCCAGATCATAAAACGCATCCGCCGCCTGGCGCAGCGTCGCCACCGCCTCGGGATGCGCCCGCCCATCCACCACCACCACCACCACTCGCCAGCGCCCGCCCGCCAGGCGAATCACCAGGTCGCGCAGCAGCGCCTCCGCTCCGCCTCCTCCCGCCGAGTGGATGAAATGTAGCAGGCAGGGCGGTCGCTCCACCGGGGGCAGTTCGGACACCGCACCGCGCCTCCCGCGCCGCAGCGCACCCAGCATTTCGTACCCCCCCGTCACCGTCGCACGCATTTCCGCCACCGTCTCGGGCGCACCAAATCGCGGCAGCTGCCACACGTCCTCGCCGCGCCGCAGCGCACGTGTCTCCATGGAAAACGCCGCTCGATGCCCCACCGCCGCCAGCAAAGGTGCACAGCTCAGTGCGTCAAAATCCTCCGGCCCACCGTTGGGATAGGCAAACAGCTCCGGCACCGCCCCCAGCTCCTCCCGCAACCGCCGCGCCGCCATCTGAATCTCCGCCTCCTGCTCCGCCACCGTGCCGCGCGCCAGGATGGGGTGCGAGTGCATATGCCCGCCCAGCTCCACGCCCGCTGCCCGCAGCGCCCGCGCCTGCTCCCAGCTCAGGGGACGCAGCAGCTCCGGCAGCTCTCGCGTCTGCTCCGGCCAGGGCAGCCGTGCCTGCAGTTGTTCCTCCACCGCCCGCCGCTCCGCCGTCGGTAGCGTTTTCATCCAGGCCAGCCACGCATGCAGCATCTCCCGCCGCGCCGACCTCGTGTTCGGCACCGTCCACTGCCGCCGTTGGCCCGCCACTTTCACCACCCCTGCTGTGCCCGCCGGGGCTGAGGCCAGCGCCCTATCGAGAGCCTGAAACCACAGCGGCTGCCCATCCAAAAAAGCCGTGCTCACAAACACCGTCGCCGGTAGCCCAGCCGCCTGCAGCACCGGCAGCGCCAGTTCGGCGTTGGAGGCATAGCCATCGTCAAACGTCAGCGCCACCACGGGGCGATCCGTCTCCTGCCACGGCGCAGCGCCCTCCCGCACCGCTGCCACCACCTCCCTCAACGGCACCACCTGACAGCGTCGCTGCAGCCACTCGCATAGCTCCTGGAATACCCGCACCGGCAGGTGCAGACCGCTATCCAACACCTCGTCGTTTTCCTCCTCCCGCCGCAATCCATGAAACGTCAGCACCCGAGCCGTCCCCGCCTGCCACGCCCCGGTCGCTCCTCCCACGGCAGCCGCCACCTGCGCATGCAGGGTGGCGCGGACAGTGGAGCGGACAGCAGGCATGATCGGAGTGGAATCCGGGCGGTCAGCTCCCACCGCCAGCGCGGCACGATTCCTCCTCCCGGGGTTGGGCGACAAACGCGGGGTAGTGTTCCAGCGACTAGCGACCTCGTCAAACCTCCTTCCAGCGCCCCCATTTTTGTCACTCCCGCCGCAAACCCGCACGCTTTCTTGCTGCGATCCCCTCCATTCTCGCTATGAACCCTTTCGTCGATGGAGCCTGACCTTCTGCAATCGATCCCCTCCAAAGCTCTGCGCAAGCGCCTGCACAGCCTGGGCCATCACGCCGTGCAGTGGGCTCAGGTCCTTGCACTGCTGCAGCGGCAGACCACGGACGGACGACTCCCCGAAGCCTTGGCCCGTGAGATTGAAAACCACTTCATCGGCTTGGATCGCATCGCTCCCACCGCACCTACCCCCGATCCTTTGACGCTCCGCGTGCGACTTTTTCACCCACCCCGCACCGACTTTCGAGTGCTCGACGACATGACCCAGATCGTCACCCACCCCGCCAGCCGCGCCCTGCTTCACCTGCCAGGATTGCAGACCTGGTGGCCGCGTCATTTGCGCGCCTCCGTGCTGGCCGATCTCCGCCGACACTGGCCCCGTGCTTGGTTCGTCGATCTCACCCCACTCCCCCCTTTTCGCACCCTTCACGGCCTAGGTCTTGCTCGGTGGGCCGATCTCCCGCAGCTCGCCCACAGCGGCTGGAGTCTCGCTTGGCACGTTGATGCAGGTCAAAACGGACATCTCAGCCCGGACAGTCCCTCGGAGGATTGGCACACCGCCACTCAAGTTCTGCTCAGCGCCCGCCCCGGCAGCGCCTGGATCAGCGAGCTGCCGCCTCCCGGCACCGATGTCACCCTCCACTACACCTGCGACCACTCGCGCTGGGATCTGACCCAGCTCGAACCCCAACCGGCCCCTCACTGGAGCGGAGAAAAGTCAGTGGGTCGCAGAAACACGCTCTGAACTCCCTTCGGCACCGTCAGAGAACCGTCCGCCTCCGAAGCCGTCTTCGCAGCGATCCAATCGGGATCCTCCCGGAAGGCTGCGAACGACGCCTTGGCCGCCTCCTCGCTGGCATGGGCCAAAAGGTAAATCAGCTTGCTGCCAGCGCCGTCCTCCGCATCCATCGGATCCCAGTAGCCGACCTGCGTCATGCCGTGCTTCGCGAACAGCGCGCAGGTATGATCTCGAAAGCGCCGGTGCAGCGCCTCCAGCTTGCCTTCCGGCGTGGTGTAAGTGCGCAGCTCAAAGGTGCGATGGGGCGTCTCCTGTTTCAGCACCACCTCAGGGGAAAAATCGGTCCGCGTCAGAAAAATCGACTCCGGAGCATGGGCCAAAATTTTTCCATCTCGCTCGCTCGCCTCGCGGGCAGCCTGCCACTCCGGATCTTGACCAAACGCCTTGAACGACGCCTTTGCCGCGTCGCGGCTCGCGTGCCGCAGCAGGTAAATCAGCTTCGTTTGCGCGCCGTCTTCATCGTGGGTCGGCACCCAGTAGCCGATGTTGGTCATGCCATGCTTTTCAAACAACGCGCAAGTGTGATCGCGAAAGCGCGCCAGCAGCGCTGGCAATCGCCCTTCATTGCAGGTGTAGATGCGCAATTCGTAAACAGGCTCCGGCTCCGCAGCGGTAGCGAAAGAGGTCGCAGCTCCCAGTCCCAACAGCAACGCACCCATCCAACGGGCCATTTGAAAACGAGGTGAATGTTTTTTCGGCATGACCCTCAAGGTTGCAGGTTCCCCGAAGCAAACACCAGCCTTTTCAAAAATCAGACATCCGTGTTCAACAATCGAAATCCGCGAGCGGAGAGAGCGAACCAGTCAGCGCCCCGCTGCAAAAGTAGCCTGACTCTCCCGAGTCGGGCTTTTGTGTGTGGTATGCAGCGGTGCGAGCTGCCACGCACCACCGCTCGACTCTGAAGAGATCGAGCTACGGATTGCTGCCGTGCGCTTGGAGAAGGAGCGGGCGCCCCGATGCTGCGTAGCCTGACTCTCCAGAGTCGGGCTTCTGTGTGTGGTATGCGGCTGTGTGAGCTGCAACGCACAACGGCTCGACTCTGGAGAGATCGAGCTACGGGTTGCCGTCGTGCGCTTGAGGAAAGAGCAGGCGCTCCGAAGCCGCGTAGCCTGACTCTCCAGAGTCGGGCTTCTGTGCGAGCCACATCACCAGCCGCCGCCGAGGGCTTTGATGAGGCGGACGGTGGCGAGGTGGCGCTGGGCGGAGACGCGGGCGGTTTGCAACTCGGCCTGCAGGCGGGTGCGTTCGGCGTCGAGCAATTCCAAATAACTCAGCGCGCCGCGCTCATAGGCTTCGCGGATCAAATTGGTTGCCTTGGTGGACTCCGCCAGCGCCTCGTTCACCGCCGCCGCCTGCGCCGCGCGTTCGCGGATCTGAGTGAGGCTGACCTCGACATCATTCACCGCACCGAGCACCGCCTGGCGGTAATTGGCGATGGCCTCTTCCCGCGCGGCCTTTTGCCGTTTGACGTTGAAGTGAATGACGGCCCATCCGGTGATGGGCACGCTGACACGCGGACCGAGACTCCACACGCTGCTTTCCGTACTCAGTAGATCGCCGATGTCCTTGCTCAAAAAGCCGGCTGTTCCGGTCAGTCGCACAGAGGGAAAGTAGGCCGCCGTGGCCACGCCGACGTCGGCATTGCGGGCCGCCACCAGACGTTCCGCAGCCGCCACGTCGGGCCGACGCTCGAGCATGCTGGCGGGGACGCCGGCGGGAATCATCGGCGGCGCCTTGGAGCCGATGGGGCGTTCCGCGAGTTCAAAAGTGCCCGCTGGCTGGCCGCACAGCAGGGCGAGTTGCGCGCAGATCTCCTCCCGCTGACGCCGCGCGTCCGCCAGTTCCGCGCGCGCGGTCGCCACCTCGGTCTTGGCCCGAGCCAAGTCGGTTTCGGGGATGGCACCCGCCTTGAACTTGTCCTCCAAAAGACCCGCCCACTTTTCCCGCAGGGTGATGGTCCGGCGCAGTGCCGAGACCTCGGCATCAAACGAGCGCACCAAAAAATACTGCGCGGCCACATCCGCCGTGAGCGTGAGGAGGGTGCCATGATAGCTGGCGGAAACGGAATCCGCCGTGGCCCGCGCGCTTTCCACCTCGCGCCGCACCTTGCCCCAGAAATCGATCTCGTAACTGAGGTCGAGGATGGTGCTGAAGCTGTTGACGCGGCCGCGCGGAATATCGACCGGGACCGGTGTCGGCAGGTTTCCCGAGAATTGCTCGCGACTGGTGTCGGACTTGGCGCGGATGTCGGGGAGCCAACCCGCCGTGCTGAGCCGGGCACCGGCCCGGGCCTGATCCACCCGCGCCACCGCCACCTTCAGCGAAGGGCTGGCGCTCAGGGCGAGGTCTTCCAAGCGGTTGAGTTCGCTGTCGTGAAACACCTTCCACCATTCTCCGCGCGGCGCATCATCGCGGGGCGCGGCGGTTTGCCACTTCCACTTCGCGGGCGTGAGGTCACTGGTGTCGGGCTTTTCATAATTGGGCCCCACCACACAGGCGGCCAACATCCCAGCACTGCTGAGAACAACGATACGGAAGACCGGGATTCGAAAAGAAGAAGGCATAAAACTCAGGCGGTTTGGGAGGCACGGGCCAGCTTCCGTTCACGGCGGCGCTCGCGGAAGTGGATGATGTCGTCAAAGATGGAATAAATGACCGGCGTGGCCAGCAGGGTCAGCAGCAGGGAGAGCATTTGCCCGCCCAGAATGACGCCCGCGGTGGCATTGTTGTAGGCCGCGCCCACGCCCTTGGCCAGCATCATGGGAACCATGCCGGCCACGAAGGCGAGCGTGGTCATGAGGATCGGACGAAGCCGCTCTTTGTTCGCCAGCAGCAGGGCTTCGAACCGCTCCATGCCTTTTTCCCGAAGCTGGTTGGTGTGGTCGATTTGCAGAATGCCGTTCTTTTTGACCATGCCAAACAAGACCAGGATGCC
>JAGRPD010000343.1 GCA_020439875.1 Verrucomicrobiales bacterium | reverse complement strand
GATGTCTGGGAGCACGCTTATTACCTCAAGTATCGCAATAAGCGGCCTGACTACATTACCGCGTGGTGGAATGTCGTGAACTGGGCTCAGGTTGCCAAAGATGCCGCCACCGCCAAAATCTAATGGTGCCGAAAGCATCGGCTGATTCACCCTATATCAAGCCCGCTTCGTCAAAGTAGGCGCATTTGTCCTGCAACTTATCCGATGCGCCGGAAAGAGCACCGAACTGACCGAATCGAGCTTCGAACAAGCCCATCAAGCCCGGCGTAAGATGTTAATCTTCGATTGGGATGTATGGCCGGAGCCGGACTTTGTGTAGTGTTGGCTGAAGTGAGTGGCGGGAGCTCTCACTTCAGCTTGGCTTCCAAAGCGGCACGCTTTTGCATCGGTTTGCCGTTGTATTTTTCCCGCCAGGCTTTGATCTGATCGGCGGTGACAACTGGAGCGTTGTTGCCAAAGCTTTTGCGCACATAGGACAAGGCCTCAGCCATTTGAGCATCGGTCATTGCCGGGCCAAGCGGAGCCATGATACCCAAGTATTTGGCGTCCTGCTTCTCAATGCCGGTGAAAACGATAGAGGACATCAACTCGCCATCGCCGAAGTTTGCCAGCTTCGAACCGGCGAGCGGTGGAGCCATCGGCGTGGGCGTGCCAGCACCCATGCCTTTGCCGTCCGGCCCATGGCACGCCATGCAGAGCATGAAAGAGGCCGGCGCAGTGGGCTGGGCCTGGAGGGAGGAGTCCGTGATTAGAATCGTAGCTGCGAGGATGGATGCGGTGAGTATTTTCATAGCCTTTCATGCTCGCTGACATTTCGGTTGAGTCACTGCGGCAAAACGCCGCATTGAATGGACAGATGGACAACACCATCCACTGTGAACTAATGTCTTCACATGCCAGACTCACTTCCACTCCGGTCCAGCGCTGGCAGCGCTGGCTCGGCCTAAGCGAGGTGTGGGCAGGCGGGGCGCTTTCGTCCCAGTTGCTCGTGCTGCTGCGGTGGCTGGCGGCAGCTGGTCAGGGCTTGACCCTGTTCGTTGTGTGGTGGATGGGGGTGAAAGTGCCGCTTTGGGCGTGTGGCGGGGCCGTTCTCGTGACACTCGCAACCAATTCGCTACTTCAGTGGTGGCTGCGGCAGATTCAATGGGAGATGAAGGATGGGTTCTTCCACGTCATGCTCTTCGATGCGTTGACCCTGACCTTCCTCCTGCGCTGGACAGGCGGCCTGGAGAATCCTTTTGCGCTGTTTTATCTGGTGCAGCTCACACTGGCTGCGGTAGCGCTTCGAGCCTCGGCGGTAGTCTCCCTCGGAATTCTGATGGGTGGCGGATTGCTCTGGCTCTGGTTTCAAGCGGCCCCGCTGCAGATGGTCAACGGCTCGGCGGTGCCCGCTGACATGATCACGCAGGGGTATCTTACCTCGCTGGTCCTTGCCGGTGGATTTGTGGTGATTCTGCTCCTTGCGCTGCGACGGCGTTCGCATCGCCTGCAAAAGGAGCGTGAGCGTCTGCGCGTGGAGTTGGATTCCCGTGAGCGGTTTCTATCGGTGGCGGCGCTCGCGACAGGGTTTGCTCATGAGCTGGGGACACCGCTGGGCACCATCGGCATCGCTGCCGAAGAAATGCGGGCGCATCCCGATGCGGAAACGGCGGCGATCATCGCCCGGGAAGCCGAGCGCTGCCAAAAAGTGCTGCAACGCCTGAGGGAACTCGGTCAGGAGGCCGCGGGGCTGTCTTCGGTTCCCTGTGTGGCGGAACGCGTGATCGAGGCCGCTCTCGAAGAACTGCCGCAAACCCAGCGGACACGTGTGCATACCGATTTGTCAGCTCGAGAAGCGCAGGTGGCCTGCGCGGGATTGCGCGAGGCTTTGCTCGTGCTTTTGCGCAATGCCCTTCTCGCCTCTGTCGATGATCAGCCGGTGGTAATGCAAGTGCGCGCGGCCGGAAAGGCACTTCGCATCGTGGTTCTCGATCACGGCTCTGGATTCAGCGCGGAGATGCTGGAACATTGGGGTGAACCCTTTCGCAGCACTCGCGATCTCGGCTCTGGGATGGGGCTGGGATTGTTTTTCGTCCGACGACTGGCGGCATCGATGCACGGCGATGTTGAGGTTCGAAATCGGCCGGAAGGGGGCGCGAGTGTGACGCTGACTCTGCCGCTTCATGAACCCACCCAACCACTTGGCTGAATGAATGTGCTCCTCATTGAAGACGACGAAAGTTTCCGCACGACGCTGGCCCTGGCGCTGAAACGGCGCGGTTGTGATGTGCGACAAGCCGCGACCAAACACGAGGCACTGAGGCTAGCTGAGAATGAGAGCATCACCGGAATCGTGCTCGACATGCGGCTGGGCGCCGTGGATGGAATGTCATTGATCACAGAGCTGCGGCGTCATCAGCTCCATGCGAGGCTGATCATTCTCACCGGATATGGCAGCATTCCCAGTGCGTTGGACGCAGTGCGTCTCGGCGCGGACGACTATCTGCTGAAGCCCGCCAGCGCCGATCAAGTACTCGCGGCGCTCAAAGGACTCTCGACCGCATCGCCACGACCTGCCTTTTCCGACCTTCCAAGTCTGGCCCGCTTGGAATGGGAACATATTCAGCGTGTAATGCATGAACACGGCGGAAACATTTCACACACTGCCAAAGCCCTCGGTATCGACCGACGCACGCTGCAACGCAAACTCGCGAAGTTGCCGCCGGGGCTGTAATCGACTGCTGCGGCATCTTGCCACATTTTCAAAACAAGACGCGGGTTGAGAATCACCGCGTCATGGACTTTCCCTCCTTTTATCTGGATCATCTCGCTGGGGGCCGCTTGATCATCGGTCTTATCGCCAGTCTTCACGTGCTGATCAATCATCCACTCGCGGTGGGTGCCTATCCGCTGCTGACATGGATGGAGTGGTGGGCCCACAAAAACAACCGGCCGGACGTTGATCACCTTGCCTACAGGATCACCTTCGTCGTGTTCATCGTCACCACCACCGTGGGGGCCATGACCGGCGTCGGCATCTGGCTTTCCACGTCGATCTTCGCGCCATTTGCCATCGGTTCACTGCTGCGGGTGTTTTTCTGGGGCTGGTTCTTGGAATGGCTGGTGTTCATCAGCGAGGTAGCATTGATCCTGTGGTGGTTCCTGAGCTGGAAGAAGGCGGACAAGCCCGAGAAGAAGCGGAAGCATATCAAAATAGG
>JAGRPD010000342.1 GCA_020439875.1 Verrucomicrobiales bacterium | reverse complement strand
TTGAGTATCCGTTCGAGTATCGGGATCGTTACGGTTTTGCAGCGGGTCCTCGGGGTGGGCCGGTGGTGGGAGATGGGGTGGTGGTGACGCTGGGGGTGACGAGCGAGCTGCACGCGCTGGATTTGATGACGGGTAAGGAGCTGTGGCATCGGGATTTGCGCGAGGCGTACCATGTGCCGCAGGATTTTTTTGGTCATGGGGCGTCTCCGCTGATTTGGGAGGGGCAGGTGATCGTGAATGTGGGTGGGAAGGCGGCGGTGGTGCCGGAGGGGGGCTCGAAGTCGGAGCGAATGGCGGCGCTGGCGGCGGCGGGGGTGACGGTGGCGTCGTTTGATCTGAAGACGGGGGAGCCGCGCTGGGAGGTGGTTCATGAGTGGGGCGCGAGCTACGCGGCTCCCATCCCGGCGCAGGTTCATGGGCGGGAGGTGGTGCTGGTGTTTGCGGGGGGGGAGAGCGATCCGCCGACGGGGGGGCTGCTGTGTGTGGATGCGAAGAGCGGGGAGCTGCTGAGTGCGTTCCCTTGGCGGGCGGCGGATTACATTTCCGCGACGGCATCTTCGCCGGTGGTGATCCCGGAGAAAAATCGGGTGCTGGTGACGACGTGCTATCCGAAGGGGCGTCCGCTGGGTGCGGCGATGGTGGAGTATGATGCGCAGTGGCAGCCGAAGGTGGTGTGGGAGTCAAAAAAGCTGGGGGTGCACTGGATGACGCCGGTTTATCACGAGGGGCATCTGTATGGGATCGATGGAGAGCGGGAAAACAACAGCCGTCTGGTCTGCGTGGATGCGGAGACGGGGGAGGAAAAGTGGAGCGAGGAGGTGGAATGGGAAGACGCGGAGCTGGCGCGGCGGATGGGGCGGTCGGGATCGCTGCGGTTGGGGATTTTGCGGGCGGGTCTGGTGCGGGTGGATGACGCTTTTCTCTGCCTGGGTGAGCTGGGGACGCTGCTGTGGCTGGATCTATCTCCGGCGGGCTGCGAGGTACGGGCGCGGCGGCAGCTTTTCTACGCGGTGAATTCCTGGAGTCTGCCGGCGGTGAGTGGGGGTCTGCTTTTTACGCGACAGCAGGCGGAGGATTTGGATGTGTCTCAGGATGCAGGTCCGCGTGTGCTGTGCCACGATCTGCGGGGGCGCTGAGGCGGGAGGGGCTCAGCGCTCTCCGAACAAGGCGGAGCCGACGCGGACGATGGTGGCACCCTCTTCGATGGCGACTTCGAAGTCGTGACTCATGCCCATGGAGAGGCCGGGCAGGGGGTGGTGGGTCTGGTGGGTGAGCTGATCTCGCAGCTGGCGGAGCTGGGCAAAGGCGGGACGTGAGGCCTCGGGGTCGGGCTGCCAGGGGGGGATGGCCATGAGGCCGAGGATGCGGAGGCGATCCAGGGTGAGCAGCTCGGGTAGGTGGATGGGCAGGGTGTCGGCGGAGAAGCCGGATTTGCTGGATTCCTGGCCGAGATTGACTTCGAGGTAGATGGCGGGGTGGAGATCCAGTTCGGTGGCGATGCGTTGGATGTCGCGAGCGAGTTTGAGGGAATCGACGCTGTGGATGGCCTCGACGTAGGGCAGGATTTTGCGAATCTTATTGGACTGGAGGTGGCCGATGAGATGCCAGCGCAGGGTGGGGGGAAGTTTGGGGATTTTGGCGAGGGCTTCCTGCACGCGATTTTCTCCAAACAGGGTCTGCCCGGTGGCTGCGGCTTCGGCAATGAGGGAGGCGGGGAAGGTCTTGGAGACGGCGAGCAGCTCCACACTGCCTGCGGGACGACCGGCCCGTGCGGTGGCGGTGGCGATGCGGGTGCGGAGGCTGTGGAGGCGGTCGGTCAGGGTGCTGGGCATCTGAGATTTGAGATTTGAGATTTGAAATTTGAAATTCGAGACTGGAGGGTGCGCAATGAAATACGTTTCCACACGCGGTGAATCCCGCCCCCATTCTTTTGAAGAGGCTGTCGAAGCGGGTCTGGCTCCCGATGGGGGGTTGTTCCTGCCGGAGACGTTGCCTTCGCTGCGGGAGCATTTGCCGCGCTGGCAGGGGCTGAGCTACGCGGAGCTGGCGGCGGAGTTTTTCGGGATCTTCGGCCCGGAGATCCCGGCGGCGGAGTGGCGGCAGTTGGCGGCGGAGGCGTATGCGCGGTTTGATCGGCCGGAGGTGGCTCCGCTGCGGCAGCTGGATGAGCAGACGTATGTGTTGGAGCTGTTTCACGGGCCGACGCTGGCGTTCAAGGACTTCGCGCTGCAGCTGCTGGGGCTGCTTTACAAACGCCAGGTGCTGCGCAGTGGGCGGTCGATCTCGGTGCTGGGGGCGACGTCGGGAGATACGGGCAGTGCGGCGATCCACGGCTGCATGGGGCAGGAGGGGATCCGCATTTTCATCCTCTATCCCGATGGGCGGGTGGCTCCGCTGCAGGAGCGGCAGATGGCGTGCACGGGGGCGGACAATGTGTTTGCGATTCCGGTGCCGGGGACGTTTGACGATGCGCAGCGGCTGGTGAAGGAGGCTTTTGGAGACAAGGCGTTCATCGAGAGCTGCGGGCTGTCAGCGGTGAATTCGATCAACATCGCGCGGGTGCTGGCGCAGTGTGTGTATTACGTTTGGGCCTGGATGCGGCTGCCGGAGGATCGGCGGGAGGAGGCGGAGTTTGTGGTGCCGACGGGGAACTTCGGCAATGTGCTGGCGGGCTGGCTGGCGCAGCGGATGGGGCTGCCGGTGGGGGGATTCCGGGTGGCGACAAATCAAAACGACATTCTCTACCGCTACTTCACGGAGGGGGAATACACGCCGGGTCCGGTGGTGCCGAGTCATGCGCCGAGCATGGACATCCAGGCGGCGTCGAACTTCGAGCGGTTCCTGTATTTTCAACTGGGGGAAGATCCGGCGCGGGTGCGGCAGGTGATGACGCAGATGCGGCAGGGTGAGGCGGTGGCGCTGGAGCGACCCGAGGATGGCCTGCGGGCGTCGCGGATGGATGATGCGGAGATTGTGGCGACGATCCGCCGGGTGCATGCGGAGTACGACTACCTGGTGGATCCGCATACGGCGTGTGGCTTCACGGAGATGGCGCGGGGGCGGGTGAGTGTGGTGCTAGCGACGGCGAGTCCGGCGAAGTTTCCTGAAGTGGTGGTGGAAGCGACGGGGGTGACGCCGACGCATCCGACGCTGGAAGCGCTCAAGGAGCTGCCTTTGGCGCGGCACCCACTGCCTGCTGAGGTGGCTGCGGTGAAAGATTTTGTGAGGAATCACCAGCAATGACCGCCGTGGGTCGTGGGTGGGCCTGGAGCCAGGCGAGGGAGCTGGGCGGCGGTGGAGTGTCGCTGGGTTGCTGAAGGAGTGTCTCAAGCTGCCGATGCAGGTCGGCGGCTTCTCGGGTGCGTCCCAGGCTCTCGAGACATTCGATTTGGCCGATGAGGGCGAGCGTGGGCCGGCCGGGATTGAGGTGACGCTGGGGCGGGATGGTGTGGATGGTGGCGTAGGCCTGTGCGGCGAGGTCGAGCTGCCCGAGGAGGCGCAGAGCTGCGGCGAGGTGGAACAACGCGGAGGAGGGCTCTTCAAAGGCCCACCGCTCCTCCAAGCAGCGCTCCATGGCCAGGAGGTCGGCCTGGGTGGGGATGCGCTCAGCGATGATGGAGGAAGGGGTCTGCTCGAGGGCGGTGCGGAGGATGGGGATGGCTTGATTGATCCAAGGTTGTCGGGGCAGCGGTTTGGCGAGGGCTCCGGTGGACAGATTGTGCAACGAGCCGGTGGCGATTTGCTGGATGGAAAAGCGCCAATCCTGGGTCAGCTCGGAGCCGGTATGCTGATTCCAAATGCTTTCGCAAAGGCAGAGGATGAGGCGCAGATGTTTGCGCTCGGCCTGGCTGTTCACGGCGTTCATTTGCTTGATGCGGCTGGAGAGGTCGCTGAGCTGAGCGGGCAGGTCGGTCAGATCTCCGGCCAGACATTGATGCATCACGCAGAGGGCGAAGTCCTCGTCGCTGAGGGGCTCCGACGTTCCCTGCTCGGCCTGGACGAGGCGTTGATAGGCGGCGGCGGCTTGGGGGTAATCGGTGGCGGTGGAGTAGTGCTCTGCTAAGGGGCGCAGGCTGCCGCGCAGACTGGCGGTATCGGCGATGGCCTCACTCAGGCGCACGGCTTCGGAGCAGCTGGCGATGGCCTCGGGCAGATGATTGAGCAGGGCCTGGAGGCGAGACAGCTCCACCCAGCGCTGCACCACATCCCAATGGACACGCGGAGACTCGCCCAGTGTGTCGAGTTCCAGGCTTTCTTCCAGGGCGATGATAGCCGGCTCGAGCTTGCGCTGGCGAAAAAGCACCCGCGAGCGGACCTGATGCAGCAGGGAGATGCGATGCGCGTGATCCGATGCGGCGGGATCTCCCAGATGGAGGCCTTTATCGAGGACGGCGAGGGCTTGCTTAAATTCATGCGCCTCCATCAGGGCCTCGGCATGGTAGCGGACGAGCGTGATCCAGGAACTCTCGTGGCGCACCTCTTCGGTGGCATTCCCGTCGATGGAGCGAAACACCGCGAGGGCTTCGTCGAGGCGACCCGCGCGCCGCAGCACGTCGGCGTAGTCACGCTGGGCCATGAGGGTCTTGCGTTCGATCCGCTCGCTTTGCGGCAGTTTTTTCCACCGGGCCACGGTCTCGGCGGCCGTGGCGATGGCTTCGTCATGGTGGCCTTGCAGGGAGAGGGCGCGGCTGTAGTCGTAGAGGGCAGCCAATGTCTCTTCGCTCTCGAGGCCGTGCCGATCTTCCTCCATGCGGAGCTGCTCTCGCAGCAGGGGGATGGCCTTGTTCTCCTCCCCCAGGGTGCGATAAATGTGCGCGGTGTGGGTGAGGATGGTGGCGCGCAGGCGGGGATCGTGATCGTAGTGTTGCAGCTGGGAGCAGACGATATCGAGCGCGCGGCGCAGGGCCTCGGGGTTGCGTCCGTCGCGCACTTGGTCTCCGGTTTCTTCCAGCAGGGCGTTGAGAAAGTCGAGGATGGCGTTGGCGCGGAGCAGTTCGGACTCGGCTCGCTGCTCTTGGGTCTCCGCGCGCAGGCGCTGCTGGTCGGCGATCTGACGTTGGGCGACCGCTTGGGCGCGCATGCGGCTTTCTTTGAAAAAGGCGTAAGTGGCCACGGCCAAGCCAGCGGTGAGCGCGATGGCGGCGGCGGTGGCGGCGATGCTGGCGGTGCGGTGGCGGCGGTAGAACTTCAGGGCTGATTGCCTGAGGCTGGGGCGTCCGGCGGAGATGGGCAGGGAGTGCAGGTGGCCGTGCACATCCGCCGCCAGTGCAGCGGCCGAGTCGTAGCGTTTTTCGGGGTCTTTTTCCAGTGCTTTGAAGACGATCCAGTCGAGATCACCCCGCAGCTGGCGGCTCAGCGCGGCGGGGCTGGAGTTGCGGGCGGTGGCTTGTTCGGGGGTGCATCCGGCGGCGAGCAGGCTGGGGGCTTTGGGGTCGTCTTCTCGGATGCATTGCAGCAGGCGATCCAGCGGCAGCTTGCGGGAGGCGGCATCTCCGAGCCGCGGCAGTTGGCCTGTCAGAAGCTCACAGAGCAGCACGCCCAGGGAGTAAATGTCGGCCCGGGTGTCGAGTTTCTCGGAGTCCAGGGCGGCCTGCTCGGGACTCATGTAGGCGGGCGTGCCGAGCAGCCACTCCTGTTGGGTGCGAATCAGCTAATCCTCCGCCGCACTGCTGAGGATGGCTTTGGCGATGCCGAAATCGATGATCTTAGGCTGGGCAATGTCATCCACCTCGGTGACGAGGATGTTGCTGGGCTTGAGGTCGCGGTGCAGCACACCCTTCTGGTGGGCGTGCTGGACGGCGGCGCAGATGGCGAGGAAAAGGCTCAGGCGCTCTTCAATCGAGAGCTTCCGACTGTCGCAATACTCCAGGAGGGGCTGACCGCGCACGCACTCCATGACGAAGTACGGCCGCCCCTCGGGGGTGGAGCCTGCGTCGAGGACGTTGGCGATGCCAGGGTGGTCCATCCGCGCCAGGGTCTGGCGCTCCTGAGTGAAACGCAGCACGACCGCCTCGGTGTCCATGCCGGCTTTGATGATTTTTAGGGCGACGGTGCGGCGCAGGGGCGTGATCTGCTCTGCCTCCCAGACGCGGCCGAAGGTCCCGGATCCGAGTTCCCGCACCAGGCGGTAGGGGCCGATTTGATCTCCGGGTTCGTGCTCCGCTTCGTCCCACTGACCCATGGCGACCCGGAGCAGGTCCTGGGCCATGTGGGTTGGGGCATCAGTGGAGTCCTGGAGTTCTCCAGCCACGGCGAGAAAAAACGGCCGATCAGAGGCCTAAGGTTGTGAAGAGGTGGCGCAGTTCGTCGTCCACTTCTGCCTGATCGTCGGAAGCCACGGTGGAACGCACTTCCTCGATGATGAGTTGCTGATACTCCTTCCGCATTCGATTCAGAGCGGTGCGAAAGGCTCCCGGCGTCATGCCTGCCGACTCCGCGCCCTCCGCCGTCGTGCTGCCGTCGGACCCATTCCAGGGGAGATACTCCCGCAGCACCTTGTAGCGCTGCTGCTGGCCGCGATCGTTGTACCCTGTCTCCAGGCGTTTTAACGTCGTATCCAGCACCGTCAACGCCCAAGCCCGGGCAAACAACTGCTCGGGCGTGCCAGCCCGATCTGCCAGTTGCGCTTGAAACTGATTCTCCGCGTCGTTCGGCAGCAGGGGCACATGCGTCGCCGATCCACCGCGCTTTTGGGCCGACTGATCTCGGAACCAGCGCCTCAATTGATTGCGAAAGGCCTGACACAGCAGGCTGCGCAGGCGGCCGCGGTGCTCATCCGCGCGGCTGAAGATGTCTGTGCGCAGGGCATCCAGGAAAAAGCTCTGCACCCGGTCCTCGGCGTCCTCAGGAGAGAGACCCGAGCGGCGGGCAAAGGCATACAGCGGCAGCCAATACATCCGGCACAGCACGCTCAGCGCCTCATCACGCTCCTCCACAGTGCCGTCCTGGCACCGATGGATCAAGGTCCAGCAGGTATCGGGAAACGTGGGAGACTGGGAGGTGGGAGCGACCATCAGACAAACGGAAAGATATGTCTTTAACGGGGAAAACGCCACCTTTGTTTGAGAATTTGCGGGGGAATTTCTGCCCGTCCGCAGAGGGGGAAACGACCATCCGAGGTGTGTTTGCGATAGTCGGCAGTGCAAAAAGGAGCTTTTGCCCCGGCGTTTCGGTAGCTAGCCTCATTTTCCATCATGATTCGCCTCACAGCCTCTCTCTTGCTCGGTTTTCTGATGACCTCCGCCGCCCTCGCGGATCCCATCTCCATTTTCATCCGGGCCGGGAAAAAAACGCATGCCCCAGGCGCGCATGAGCACGAGCAGTTTTTGCAGGATTGGAAACCGCTGCTGGAGGCGCGCGGCGCACGCGTCACCGGCGGGATGGAATTTCCCACCGCCGAGCAGCTGAAAGGCGTGGACGTGCTCATCCTGCACGCGCAGGAGGCGGGCAACATCGCCCTCGGAGCCGAGCGCAAGGCCTTGCTCGACTTCCTCAAACGCGGCGGCGGTCTGGTGGTGCTGCATGCTGGAGCCGTGAGCCGAGATCCCACCTGGTACCGCAGCATCATCGGCGGCTCGTGGAATCACAGCACCCCCACGCAGTGGCTGGAGGCTCCGATGGCGCTTTACTTCACCGATCGCAGCAACCCCATCACGCAGGATATCTCCAACTTCGATCTCGACGACGAAATCTACTACGACATGGACATCCTGCCCGAGGCTCACATCCTCGCCGCCGCCTACACGCCCAAGGCCATCGACACCGGTGGCCGCGGCAACAAGGAGGCGCAGGAACGCGCCGCTGAGGCCGTGAAGCTCAAGAAAGGCGTCAACATCTACGACATCCAGCCCCAAATCTGGACATACGAAAATCGCATCGACGGTGCGCAGCGGGATTACCGTGCCTTTGTCAGCATCCCCGGCCATTGGTACCGCAATTTTTCCCACCTGGGCGTGCGCACCCTCATCCTGCGTGGCATCGCCTGGGCGGCGGGTCGGGAAAATGTGGATGAACTCTGCCAGCCCGAGGAGCTGGGAGATGCCCTGCGCTACGTGGAGGGCGGGGCACCGCGTCCGCAGGATCTGCCCGCGCAGCTCGAGGTGCATCCAGATTTTGAACTCTCCCTCGTCGCCAGTGAGCCGCTCATCAACAACCCCATGAACGTCACCTGGGATGAAAAAGGCCGCCTCTGGGTCGTCGAATCTCCCGAGTATCCCAACGGGCTGCGCGAGGCCAATGTCGAGACCTGGAAGGACTCCGGCTCCCTCCAGCCCGGCCAGTATCAGCGCGAGCCGCAAGACCGCGTCAGCATCCTGCGCGATGAAGACGGAGACGGCGTGATGGACGCCAAAACGGTGTTTGCCGACCAAATCGAACTCGCCACCAGCCTCGCCCTCTATCGCAATGGCGTCATTGTTTGCGCCGCTCCGAACATCTGGTTTTTCGAAGACACCGATGGCGATGACGTGGCGGATCGCCGCACCAAGCTCTACAGCAATCTCGGAGATCGAGACACCCACGCCGTCATCAACAACCTGCGCTGGGGGCGCGACGGCTGGATCTATGCCACGCACGGCTACAGCGCCACCAGCGATGTCCTCAGTGGCGATGGCCAGCGCAGCTTTGGTCCTGCCGGGTCCGGTGTGGTGCGGTTCAAACCCGATGGCTCCGCCTTCGAACAATACGCCTCCCGCGGCGGCAATACCTGGGGACTCGATCTCACCACCGGCGGCGAGGTTTTTTACACTCAACCCACCACCGGCAACCCCCTGGTCCACGTCATGCTGCCAGAGCCCATCCTCGCTGAAGGCAAGCTCCCCGGCGTCGATGGCACGGTGGGGCTGCTGCCCGGAGAGGCCACCTTTCCCGCCATGGAGTGGCAGCACCAGGCCTACGTGCAGATCGATCAAGTCGGCCGCTACACCGCCGGCGCGGGTTGCGCCATCTATGAAGGCGGGGCCTGGCCTGATTCGTGGAATTTCAGCTACTTCGTCGGGGAACCCACCCTCAACATCGTCGGTCAATATTTCGTCACCCCTGACGGCTCCGGCTTCCAGGCGCACAAAGAAGCGGATCGAGCCAACACCGAGTTCATCCGCAGTCGCAACATGTGGTTCCGCCCCATCGACACCCGCATCGGCCCCGATGGCGCGCTTTACATCACCGACTTCTGCAACCAAGCCGTCATTCACAACGACACCCGCGGCCCCACCCACGGCCCCGCCAACGCCGCCGTCCGCCCGGATCGCGATCACTACTACGGCCGCATCTGGCGCGTTCAGCATCGTCAGGCCCAGTCGCTGCCTCGCCTCGCCCTGGATCGCAAAGACATCGCCGGACTGGAAAAGGCCGCTGCCAGCTCCGCCAACGGCACGGTGAAAGACATCGCCCGCCGCCTGCTGCGGGAAGAGACGGGAGCCCCTGGGGAACGCGTCGGCAGCGCCGCCGTGCGCGCCTACGACGCCGCCCGCCAGGAGACCGATGCGGAAAAAATCCTCGCTCAGGTGCGATCCGCGCCGGATGACTGGATCCTCTCCGCCCTCGTCGCCGCTGCCGCACCGCGCGCGGGAGAGGTCATCGCTGCAGCACTGTCTGCACCAGTCTCGCAGCCAGTGAGCCGCTTTGCCACCGCCCTGGTGCCCGCTGCACTGGCCCACGATGAAGCTGCCGCCGCCACCCTGGTGCGTGCCTGTGCTGAGGCCAAGGGAGAGGCCGCACTGCGTCGCGAGGTGCTCACCGCCATCGCCTCAGGCAGCGCGTCAAAGCATGCGCCGGATGCCGCCACCCAGACCGCGCTGGCGCAGCTCCTGCAAGAGCCAGAAACCGTTACCCCAGCGCTCAGCCTCTTCTCTCAGTGGGGGCTCGCCGCCACCATGGCGGAGCCGGTGAAAGCCGTCACCACCCGCCTGCAAGCAACCCTCGCCGACGCCTCTGCCCCCCTGGACCAGCGCACCCGAGCCGCCAGTTCCCTCGTCGCCGTCGGCGGGGCCGCTGCCGACTCCGCCCTCGCCCTGCTCGGTGAGGCCCAGCAGCCGGAGCCCCTGCACCGCGCCCTCATTGACGCCGCAGATCGCACCGGTCACGCCGAGCTGATCGTCAGCCACTACGCCGCCCTCCCCGCGCCGATGCAGCGCCCCGCCTTCGAAGCCATCTTGCGCCGCCCCCCCGCCACCGAGGCCCTCCTCACAGCGCTCGAAGCGGGCAGCATCCCCACCGATTCCTTCGCGCCCGGTGACGTCGCCCGCCTCCGCTCCCACCCCAACAAACTCATCGCCCGCCGCGCTGACCGCATCTTCCAGGTCAATCTCGCCGCCAAAGACGCCATCATTTCCAGTCTCATCCCCGAGGTTGAAAAACCGGGAGATGCCGACAAAGGCCAGATCCTCTTTGCCGCCTGCGCCGTCTGCCACAAACTCGGCGGCAACGGCACCGAAGTCGGGCCCGCCCTCGACGGCATGGGAGCCCATGGACCCGCCGAGCTGCTGGTCCACATCATCGATCCCAACCGCGAGGTCGATCCCAGCTTCTGGGCGCATAGCGTCACCCTGCAAAAGGGCGAGCTCCTCACCGGCGTCGTCGTCTCCGAAAACGCCACCTCGCTCACCCTCGCCACCCAGACTGGCCGCCGAGAACTCGCCAAAAAAGACATCGCCAAAGATGAAAACACCCGTCGCAGCCTCATGCCGGAGGGCTTCGAAGCGCTCGGTGCGGAGGCCTTGCGAGATCTGCTCGCCTTCATCTGCGACAGCGCCGATCACACCCACCGCGTCGTCAATCTCCGCGACGTCTTCACCACCTCCTCCGAGAGCGGCTCCTTCGCGAGCGAGCGGGACAAGGACCAGACCGTCAAACTCAAACGCTTTGGTGACGTCGTCGTTGAAGGCATCCCCTTTTTCATTCTCGATCCACGGAAATCCGCCACCGGAGCCAACATCATCACCCTGCAAGGCGGTCACGCCGACACCTACGCCCAAACCTTGCCCGATCGCGTCCGCATCCCCATCCGCGCCGAGGCCGCCTCCATGCATTTCCTCGGCGGCGTCGGTGGCTGGGCCTGGCCGTATGGCGGAGACAAGTTCCGCGATCAGCCCGCCATGACCGTCGTCGTCCACTACGCCGATGAGGACAGCGAGACCTTCACCTTGAAAAACGGCGTCCATTTCGCCGACTACATCGGCACCGCCGACGTGCCTCAAAGCCAGCAGTTGGTGGACTTCACCAATCGCGGCCAGCTCCGTTACTTCGCGCTCAATCTCAAACGCAAAGCCCGCCTCGAAGCGGTGGAACTCATCACCGGCGGCAACGTCGTCGCCCCTTGCACCGTCGCGCTCACCCTCAGCACCGAGCCCGCCAAGCTCAGCGACGCCCCCGCCTCCGCGCCTCAGGCACCGGAGAAACCCAAAAAAGGCAATGCCAAAGCCAAAGGCCCCAACGAACCTCCACCGATTCCCGCCGCTCCCGTTCGCTGGCAGCCTGACAAGCTCAAAGTCCTCCTCATCGGAGGTGGCTCCTCGCACAACTTCGTCCAATACTTCGGCAAAGCTGACACCGCCTTCCTCGAGCAGGCCGGTTTCTCCGTCCTCTACACCGAGGATCGCACCCAGGCCACCGAGCAGCTCGCAGAAGCCGACGTCGCCGTCATCAGCGTCAACCGCAGCTTTTTTGACACCCCCGCCTACCGCGAGGCCCTCATGAAGCGGCTCGCCGCTGGAAAAGGCGTCATCATGCTGCACCCCGGCACCTGGTATGGCTACAAAAACTGGCCCGAACTTAACGCTCAAATCGTCGGCGGTGGCGCACGCGGTCACGACAAACTCGGCCCCTTCAGCGTTACCGTCCTCAAACCCGAGCACCCCATCATGCAGGGCGTGCCCGAGCGTTTCGACGTCGTGGACGAACTTTACTACATCAACGCCGAAGGCGTCCCCGAAGGCACCGCCCCCATCAGCGTCCTGGCCCAAACCAGCCCCAGTCAGAAATACGGCCAGCCTCACCCCAGCGTCTGGACCACCCAACATCCCAGCGCCCGCGTCGCCGGTATCGCCCTCGGTCACGACGACCGCACCCACGATGAAGCCGCCTACCAGCGCATCCTCATCAACGCCATCCACTGGGTCGCAGGCGAGTAAAAAACGCACCTCGACCTCTCCCGAGTCGAGCCCTCGTGCGCGGTGAGCCGGACGGCGTGGGGCGTGGATATGCTGATGTCCAGAAGACTCAGTGGAATCCAAATTTCCTCCAATGTTCGAGATCGACCTTCCAGCGCGTTCTCGCTCAACACCGATCATTCAGGCATCGCAGCGGCGAAAAATCCCAGGATGAAGGCGGCCATGCACCACCATCGATACCGATGCGCCAGCCTCGGAGAGGCAAGCCAAATGAGACCAAACCCCATGAGGGTGGTCATGCCCATCAAGCCGACGGCACTCCGTGTGGCGGCACTCCCACCGAGGTGGAAATCAAAGATGGCCCGCAAAGGGCTGAATCTCCCGATCGTGAGCGATGCGAGGCTAAGTCCCAAGGACAATCCCAGCAGGCACCGAAAGACGGTGCCTTGGAGTTGGTCCGCCGTGGGACGTTGGAAGAATTTCGAAGGCATCTCATCAACCCCATGAAGCTGTGCCGCTCACCGAACGAAATCGAGAAACAACTCCTCCAACTGCATGCCATCGCGGGCGCGCTGGGTGCGCAATTCCTCCAAGCGACCGAGGGCCACCAAACGACCGCGATGCAAGATGCCGATGCGGTCTGCGACTTCCTCCGCGATGTTGAGCAGATGCGTGCTCATCAGCACGGTGGCTCCCGCTCGGGAGCGGGCTTTGAGTTCATCCTTCACGATGCGAGCGTGGATCGGATCCAACCCGACCATCGGTTCATCAATGATGATCACCTCTGGCTGGTGCAGCAAGGCAGAGGCGATGGCCAAACGCTGCCGGGTGCCGTGGCTGAGATTTTCCACCCGCTTCGCTGCATACTCCTGCAGAGCAAACTGCGTGAAAAGCGCATCCGTCTCCGCCGCCGCCTTGTCGCGATCCATTTCAAACAATTCTGCAATGAACTCCATGAATTCCGATGGCGTCAGCTTTTCATAAAACTGCGCCACGTCCGGTACATAACCGAGCCGTCGCTTCGCTTCGATCGGCTGCGTGTTGAGGTCAAATCCGCTGATTCGGATGCCGCCTTCATCCGGTTTCATGAGGCCTGTTAGGAGTTTGATGGCGGTGGTTTTTCCCGCTCCATTGGGTCCGAGGAAGGCAAACAGTTCGCCCTTGGGGATGGTCAGGGTCAGGCCGTCCAGCGCCCGCAAGTCGCCGTAGCTCATGGATAGATTTTCAATCTCGATCATCGCAGCTTCTCCTTATTCGTGCTCCACCAAATCCGGCTCCAGTCCGTGCACCAGCGGCTCGAGCAGACGATAGCCTTGAGGCAAGTCCACTCGAACTAACTCGCCCACCTCGCTGAAGAGTGCGGTGATTTGCGCCTCCTGCAGAAGAGAAAACTTCACCTCATAACAACGGCGATTCCGTCCCGCCAAATCCATCAGCCCCTCGCGCGCAGCGATTTTTAGCGATGGGACGGCGCTCGATTGACCTCCAGTTTCATCCGCGTGACCCGCGAGCAGCGGTGCCAGCATGCTGTTGGCATTGAGGCCCATGCCTCCGGCCATGGCCAGGATCCCCGCCGTGTCCATCACCAGCTGATCGGCTTGCCGCAATTCGACCTTCGGTTCCCCCCCTTCTTTCCAGGCGACCAAAAAGCGATGTTTGGTTTGGGTGGCCGTGAATTCAAATTTCAGGCTGCGGGGAAGCGACTCATGGTTTAGATCCAAATCCAACTGCCACACGCTGGTGGCGGACCCTCGCCCGGCGGCGGGGTTTTCGACTGTGCCAGCGATCAGCAGGCGACGCTGCAGCACGCCGGTTTGACGGTTTTTCGACTCGACGGTGGAGATGGTGGCGCGGCCCAGTTTTTCCTGATGGTGATACAGGTGCAGTGTGTTGACGTTGGCGGTGGCCTGTTGAAAAAAGAGATCAAACACGCGGCGGGGCGGGACCTCGGTCAGCGCGGGGGATTCTGCAAAGTAGGTGTTGCGCACCAACAAGCCAGTCATGACCGCCCAAAAAAGAAAGAGCAAGGTGGTGACGAGTTTCCAAATCATGATGGGCGCGCAGTGGGGTTACGGAGCCGTGGGTGCCTTGGGCTTCGAGGCGGAGTCCGTGCTGACCGCATGGATGCGCACCGCTTCGACCTCCCCCGAGCTGGCAGGCGCAGATCGAGCCTCGCGTTCCTTTTGCAGCGACTGGATTTGATCGGAAAAAACGCCGCCGAGGAGGTAAATCATGGCCCCACCCAAACCCGCGCCGATGGCGATGAGGTGACGTTGACCCGGATTGCGCCGACCCACCAGCAGCCAGAACCGCAAGCAAAGCAGCAGCCACAGGACGACGGTGATCCAAACGCCAACGCGAAAACCATTCATGCAAATTGAACTCTCTCTCGAATGAGGGCGCGGTTCAAGAACCATGTTGAAAGGCACCACAAGAATCC
>JAGRPD010000341.1 GCA_020439875.1 Verrucomicrobiales bacterium | reverse complement strand
CCGCCAAGGCTCCCGCCAAAAAGCCAGCTGCCAAGGCTCCCGCCCAAAAGCCAGCTGCCAAGGCCCCCGCCAAAAAGCCTGCCGCCAAGGCTCCCGCCAAAAAAGCTCCGGCGAAGTCTTCCCCCATTTCCGCCCCAGCCGTCCCTTCCGACCCGACGGTGCCCACCGCTTCAGGAGCCCTCTATTACGACTCCCACATGCACACGCCCCTGTGCAAACATGCTTGGGGAGAGCCCGATGAGTATGCCGCTCAAGGCATTCAAGCCGGACTGAAAGGCATCATTTTCACCTGCCACTGTCCCATGCCCGAGGGCTTCTGGCCCACCGTCCGCATGGCGAACTCCGAATTTGATACCTACGTCAAACTCGTCCAAAACACCGCCTCCAAATATGAAGGCCAGCTCGACGTCCTGCTCGGCATGGAAAGCGAGTATTTCCCTGGAGCTGAAGACTGGATCCGCCAGCTGCACCAGCGCGCCGACTTCCACTACATCCTCGGAGCCGTTCACTGGCAGGCGCGGGAATTTCTCGCCAAGTACGAAACCGGAACCATCGAGGCCTTCCGCCGCACCTACTTCGGCATGCTCGCTGAGTCAGCCGAGAGCGGCCTCTACGATTGCCTCGCCCATCCCGATTTGGTGAAAAATTACCACCCCGACTCCTGGTGCTTCGCCATCATCAAAAACAGCGTCGAAGCGGCCCTGGATCGCATCGCCAAAACCGGCGTGGCCATGGAACTCAACACCTCCGGCCTCAACAAGAGCTATCCCGAGATGAATCCCGGGCTGGAGATGCTCAAAATGATGGCTGACCGCAACATCCCCATCGTCATCGGCTCAGACTCCCATCGCCCTCAACGGGTGGGAGAGCACTTCATGACGGCCTTGCTCCACCTTCAAGAAGTCGGCTACCAAAACGTCAGCTATTTCAAACATCGGCAGCGGGTGGATCTCCCCATCCCTACCGTGCTCGCCAGCATCAAAAAGGCAGCCGACGCGCAAGCCTCCTGATGGGTCATCCCATCTCGGGACGATTGCGCATCATGTCCGCCACCTGGGCAAAGAACGCCGCCATCAGCGGCACCTGCTCCCCCGGCACTTCCACCTCGCGCATCGCCTGCCCCATCAGATCCAACCAGCGATCCCGCTCCGCCACGCCAATGGGAAACGGCATGTGACGCCCCCGCAACCGAGGATGCCCCCGCTGCTCAAGGTACGTCGCCGCCCCACCAAAGCGATACACCAAAAAGTCCGCCAACCGCTTCTCCGCCCCCTCCCAATCCTGATCGGGATACATCGGCCCGATCAAATCATCCGTCTGAACCCGGCGATAAAACGCCGCCACCATGGCCCTCAGCTTTTCTTCCCCCACCTCATCGTGTAGGCCCGCGATTGGATCTTCCATCATCCCGTCACCCTTGCCTCGATTTCGATTCGCGTAAAGTTCCACCTGTCCATCGCCTCCAGATCCCCTTCATCCACGTAAATCTGTGAGACAGCCGTTTTCTGCTCGTTCTATCTCACCACCCGAGACATCAGCCATGAAAGCCACCCACCTCCTCCTTCTCGCCGCCATGACTCTGCCCGCCTCTGCGGAAGATCCCGCCCAACCCACCACCAAAACTGAGACGGCCGTAGTCGGAGGCGGCTGCTTCTGGTGTGTGGAAGGTCAGTACGAGATGCTCAAAGGCGTCAAAGCCGTCACCAGCGGTTATGCCGGAGGCAGCAAAAAGAACCCCACGTACAAAGACGTATGCACCGGCACCACGGGTCATGCCGAAGTCGTCAAAATCGACTTTGATCCCGCCGTCATCTCCTACCGAGAAATCGTCGATCTCTTCTGGGAAGCGCACGACCCCACCACCCTCAATCAACAAGGCCCCGATCACGGCACCCAGTACCGCTCCATCATTCTTTTCTCCAGCGACGCCCAAAAGCAGAGCGCGGAAGCTTCCAAAGCAGAAGCTCAGAAAAAATTCAAGTCCCCCATCACCACTGAGATCGTTCCCCTGGACGACTTCTACCCCGCCGAAGATTACCACCAAGACTTTGCCCGCAACAACCCCTACCAAGGTTACATCCAGGCCGTCTCCAAACCGAAGATCGAAAAATTCCGCCACAAACTCGAAGAAGAAGGCAAAAAAGCCGAGAACAAGTAGTCGCACCCCCACCCACCCCACCACCCTCCCGTGAATCGCCGCGCCTTCCTCGCCTCCACCGCCGCCACCCTGGCCGCCACCACCTCACGCTCTATCCACGCAGCCGCCAGTCAGTCTGGCCTCCTGATCGGCATGGATCACTTCGCCGTTCGCGGCACCGAGTGGACGGCCGCCGAGTACATCGACTACGGTGCCTCCCTCGGCATCGACACCGTTTTTCTCTCCGAACTCAAGGTCTTCCCCAACTTCGAAGACGCCTACCTCGCCCAACTCAAATCCCAAGCCGATCGTCTCGGCGTCAAACTCTACCTCGGCACCGGCTGCATCTGCTCCACCTCCAAACGCTGGAGCGACGCCCACGGCACCCCCGAAGAGCACCTCAAACTCACCATCCGCGTCGCCCACGCCCTCGGCTCTCCCGTCGCCCGCTGTTACCTCGGTGGAGCCGATGACCGCTCCACCGATGGCGGCATCGAACGTCACATCGAGCAGGTCGTGAAAACCTGCCAAGCCTGCAAAAGCTACGCCCAAGATCACGACATCAAAATCGCCGTGGAAAACCACGCCGGCGACATGCAATCCCACGAACTCGTGGGCCTCATCGAAGCCGCCGGCAAAGACTACGTCGGAGCCAACATCGACCCCGGCAATGCCGTGTGGGCTTTGGAAGAACCCCTGCGTCATCTCGAAACCCTCGGCCCCTACACGCTCTGCAGCAGTGTCCGAGACAGCATGATTTGGGAGACCGACACGGGCGTCGCCGTTCAATGGACCGCCATCGGCGAAGGCCTCGTTGATTTTAAAGCCTACGCCAAGCGCTTTGCTGAACTCGCCCCCGGCGTGCCTCTCCAAGTCGAAACCATTTCCGGCTTTTCCAAACCGCTCAACTGGCATGAAGACGCCTTTTGGAAAGCCTATCCCAAAGCCCGCGCCGCCGACTTCGCTGCCTTCCTTTCCATGGCCCAGCGCGGCCATCCGCTGGAGGCGTATCAGGCACCGGATGGACCTTGCAAAAAAGACGCCCAAGTCGCCTATCAAAAGGCCGAACTCGAACGCTCCCTCGCCTGGCTCAAAGCCAACGTGTAAAGCCACCGCAGTCTCAGACTCAGCGCATCGTCGCAACGCGACACCTCGCTTGCATTTCTCGCCCCGGAGATTGCAAGCCGCGCAGTCTTTGACAACCAGTGGCGTGGCCACCGCCGTATCTTTGTCTTTCTATTCCCGCCCACCGTTTTGTTTTCCATGATCTCCATGCCTGAAGTCTCTGAAGCAATTCAGGTGATCCTGGCTTTGATCGTCATTGAGGGCCTCCTCAGTGTGGACAACGCCTTGGCCATCGCAGCCATGGCCAGTCACTTGCCCGGAAAACAAAAGATCCGGGCTCTGCGATACGGCATCCTCGGAGCCTACGTTTTCCGCGGGCTCTGCATGGCCGCCGCCGCGTGGATCATCGCCAACCCCTGGGTCAAACTCGCCGGAGCCGCCTACCTGCTTTACCTCATGTGCCAGCACTTCACCGGCGCGGGCGATGAAAATCAAGACGGCACGCCGGATGCCCCAAACCAACGAGGCTTTTGGGCTACCATCCTGGCCATTGAGGTGATGGACCTCAGCCTCAGCGTGGACAATGTCGTCGCCGCCGTCGCCATGAGCCCCAAACTTTGGGTCGTATGCACCGGGGTATTCATCGGCATCCTCGCCCTCCGTTTCGTCGCCGGAGCCTGCATCCGCCTCATTGAGCGTTTCCCCATTCTCGCCGACACCGCTTTCGTATTGATCGGCTACGTCGGCGCGCTCCTGCTGCTGGAGATTTTGAGTGAACCCGGCACCGGCTTCCAGCTTCTACCCGGTCCCCTCCACGTTGGCACAACCGTGAAATTCCTCGGCATCACCGCCATCATTGCAGGTTCCCTTTGGTACGCCCACAATGCCACCGCCCAACGAGCCCTTCAGCCCGCCTTCGCCGTCTGTCGGACGCCCATGGCACTATTCGCCCGCGTGATGGGCCGCCTCTTGAAACTCCTCCTCGCGCCGCTACTTTGGATCTGGAATCAGTTCAAAAAATCCCCTGGAGCAGCAGGTTGAGGGAGACCTCATATTGAGATCCCACCAACCTCAACGGCACTCAAAGCGCCTCGCACGCCACCTCTTTGTGTACCGGCTCAAGCTGCACATGGCTTCCAACCCCATTCACGCCAAACCGAGCCAGCCTTTTAAAACGGCAAAGTCGCGGGTGTGGGCCGTTTCGAAGGATTCCAACACGGCGGCATCTCGGGGATCTCCCGTCAGGTATTCCAAATGCAGGGAGATGGGGCCTGAGTAGCCATCCTTGACCAGACGCTTGGCAAAGTCAGGGCTCACCTGCCCTTCCCCCAAGGGGCAATTGATTGGCTTCCGTCCCTCCCATTGGAAGTCCTTAAAATACACCGCGCCCATGCGCTGCCGAGCCAATGCGGCATGTTGCGGCCACGCCAGACCACCCTCCACCGTGGCGTGTCGAATATCAAAAGCAAAAGCCGCTTCGCTTTCCGGAAACTCCCGCATCAGATCATCCACATCCCACAGCGCCGCTCCCGCGTAAGCCGCTCCTGAGTGATTTTGATACAACGGCTGGATGCCGATTTCTCGGCACAGCGCGACGAGGTCCCGATAGCGCGCCCGGAAGCCCTCCAGCTGCGGCCACAGCGGCTGATCCAAGTCGTACTTGTAATACAGCATGCGGAAACGTTTCACACCCAACTTTGCCGCCGTCCGCAGTACTGCCTCGGTGCGTTGCTCCGCGCTCACTTCATTGATGCCAGAGGTGAGGATGCTGAGATTGAGGTTTTGGGCCTTCAGCGCCTGCACCAGCTGAGGCAGTTCTTCCTCCACCCGTTCGGGCTCGATGTGACCTTTCGGCCGCACGGGGACCTCGACGCCATCGACCCCCATCCTCGCACTGACTTCCGCCAACGTCTCGAAGTCCAACGCCTGCAAATGCTTGGTAAAATAACAAAACTCGTTCCTCGCAGCAGCGTCAGGAGAGGCTCCCAACCCGAGGCGATGGCTTGCGGCGAGAGTGGTGGCGGTGAGTCCGTGGTGGAGGAATTGGCGGCGGTCCATGCGGTGGGTAAATGGGGTGAAAAATGACTCCACCTGTTACGACAGGCCAGGCAGCGGTCCTTCACTCGCCATGCAAGACCAGCGCCTTTTCCACCGCCGCGCGGCCCGCTTCCGCTTCGTCGTGAATCACCTCCGTCACCCCGAGGAGACGCAACCGATCCACGTCGGAAGCAAATCGCGCCCGTGCCAGCACCGGAACGGTGGGACGCAAATGATGCACCTGCTGCAGGGCCGCGACGGTGATGGGCGCAGCGGGAAAAGTGAAGGCAACAAGCTTCGCGGTGGGGAGGCGCGCCAGCATCCAGGTCTCTTCGTGCGCCGCATCCGCAAACAACACCACCTGGCCCGCCCGCTGCAGTTGTTTCACCGTATCAGCATTGAGCTCCACCACCACAGTGGGCACACCAGCGGTCTGCAACGCCTCCGTCACCGCCTTGCCGACGGGGCCGTAGCCACAGACGATGGCGTGGCCTTCGAGCTGGCGCAGGCGCGCGCGCTGCCCCGCGTCTTCAGGTTCCAACGCCCGATGGCGACCCCAGCCGCATTTCTCCAGAGTGTCTGCCACAGCGCCCGCCCCTCGCATGACGGCGGGGAGCAGGCCCATGGAGAGAGCAATGGAGGCCAGCAACGTCTGCTGCAAATCCTGACTCCACAAACCAGCGGGCAGGGTCTTTTGCAGCAGCAGCAAAGAAAACTCCCCCGCACTGCAAAGGCCCAGACCCGCCACCACGCACTGCCGTGGTGCCAGCCGCAGCCCGCGAGCCACCAGCGTCACGATCACCGCCTTGGACAGCATCAAAATCACCGTGGTCAGCAGGATCGCGGCCCAATGATTCATCGCCACTTTGACATTTACCATGAGACCGACGGAGACGAAAAAGAGCGTCAAAAACAGATCCTTCAGCGGCAGCACCTCCGTCAGGATGCGATGTTTGTAAATCGACTCACTCACCGCCATCCCCGCGACGAAAGCCCCTAATGCCAAGCCCAGGCCAAGCAATCCTCCAACAAACGCCAACCCCACGCAACACCCCACCACCGTGAGCGTGAACAGCTCTCGATTCCGCGTGCGGGTGACGGCTCCCAGCACCCAGGGCATGACCCAGCGCGCGCTGCCCCAGGCCAAAACGACAAACGCCACCCCGCGTCCAACCAAACTCAACAGCCGACCAGGCAACGGTTGAGATTCCGCTCCAGCCATGGGAGCCAGCAGGGGCAGCAGCAAGAGGAAGACGATGATGAAGAGATCCTGAAAAATCGCGATGGCCAGAGCAAACCGCGCCCCCGGGCTGGAGCCGAGGCCGAGGTCCTGATAGGTCTTCAAACTGACGGCGGTGGAACTCATCGCCAACGCCACGGCCACCACCACCGCCGCCTGCCAACCCAATCCCCAAGTCAGCACCGCCAGCACTCCGCCGATCCCCCCACAGATCCCCATTTGCAACGCCCCACCGCCAAAGGCCAAACGCCGCAGGTATTTCAGCTCTCCCAGAGAAAACTCCAGCCCCAGGGTGAACATCAGCAGCATCACGCCGAACTCGGACATCTGCGCCAGCGCGCCCTGACTCGTCTCGCCTCCCAGCCAATTCAAAACACCGCTGTTGGCCACCAAGACGCCGCATAAAAAATACCCCACCAGAAGGGACTGCTGCAGCCGGATTAGCAGCAGCGAGACCAGCACCAGCCCGACCAGCATCACAGCCAGCAGAATGAACAAGGGCGGCAGTGCATCTGCCGCTAAGAAGAGCTGCCCAGGAACCAACCGCAGGAGATTCATCGTGAAACGATCACCTCATGATGCCTTTCAATTCACCCCATTCACAAGCCGCGAATCCGGCTTTCGACAGAAAAAATTCGCCGCGCGACGCAAGACTTCCCACGCCGCGCGGCGAACGCGCAAAAACAAAAATCTGGTTTTCTTAGGGGTTAACTGCCGGCAATCGCATCTTCCCCACGCTCACCCGTCCGGATGCGGACGGCCTCAATGACATCACTGACGAAAACTTTGCCGTCACCGATTTTTCCGGTGTTGGCGGCTTTCACCACCGCGTCCACCACCGCATCGGAGCGGTCGTCATCCACCACCACTTCAATCTTCACTTTCGGCAGAAAGTCCACGGTGTATTCGCTGCCGCGGTAAATCTCGGTATGGCCTTTTTGGCGTCCAAAACCTTTGACTTCCACAACGGTCATACCTTCCACCCCCACTTCCGAGAGGGCTTCTTTCACATCTTCCAGTTTGAAGGGCTTGATGATTGCTTCGACTTTTTTCATGGATACTGGCAATTAGGGTGTGTTTGCGCAAAATGCAACGAAGAGGTTTCGAGCCGGCCGAACCCCTCCGAGGTGCGTTGTCCATCACTAAAGCGCAAAGCGTGCCAAGTCTGCCAAAAAAGACGTGATTTACACCTCCCCTCGGCTTTCCTTGCAGCCTCGGCCTTGCAATTCCGCTGCTCTCCCGTATCCGATTGGCATGCTCCGCCTTTCCGCCTCCGCCCACCATCGCGTTTCCATTGGGCTCATCTCCGCTTGCCTTCTCCTCCACGACGCTGCTTGGGCACAGCCTACTCCGGCCCCTTCGATCCCGCCTGCTGAATCCTCCCCAGCACCCGCCTCTCAGCTCTCCGCCCCGCAATCCCTGCGTTGGCATTGGCAACCCGGACGGACCTATACTTTGGAGACCGACACCGAAACCGCTCTCTCCCTGGAGCCACTGGGTGAGGCGGGGGAGCAGTTGCTGCATCTGGTGCAGACCACCACCATCCAAGTGGAGAAGCATCCGAGTGGCAAGGTTTTGGACGTCCACTTCACCGCAATCCACGGCACATTGCGCGCCCAGAGCCAGACCTTCTACTACGACTCGGCCGATGCGGCGGCGTCTCATCCGGCTCTCGTGGAGATGCTCACACCTTCCGTCGGCATTTCCTTCCGCCTCATCTACTCGGCCGATGATCGCTTTGTGCGCATCGAGCAGAGCGACACCCCCTCGCCCTCGGGTGGCCTGCTCGCCCTGGCCAACGTGCGCGACATCGCCGAGCTATTTCGCCGCTCCCTGGAGATGGGCTTACCGCGGCCAGCGGTCCGCCCTGAGGACACCTGGACCTCGGATGAAACCATCACCTTTCCTCAAACCGGGCCGATGAAAATCGCCCTGCACTGCACCTACACCGCCGAGACCCAACGCGCGGGCCATCCTCAGGCTCGTGTCGCCTTTGAGGGGAAATTCCAACGCCTCGCCGCAAACACCGCAGCCAGCCCCACCACCAACCCTGCCCTGCCGCAGCTGCAAGACGGCTCCCAGATGACGGGCCAGCTCTTCTTTGATCTCGATCGGCGTGTCGTCTCACAATCTCTGTTTCAGACGGAACTCACCCTTGAGAAAGACGGGCTCAAACTCCCCATCCGCCAGACGGTGGCCACCCGACTCACCGATTTGAAGCCCAACCCGTCTCACTGACAGGGACTGACTTCAGGCCCGCACCAGCCTTGACCTGAGGAGCGTTCTGAGGTTCGATGAGAGGCGTCCCCGCCAATCGCAACCCAGGTCTCTTCCATCGATGAATCCTTCAGCTCGGCTCCGCACCGCCCTCGCCAGTCTCGCTCTCGGCCTCGCCTTCACTCCAGCCTCCCCCGCGCAGGAGTTGCGCGTCTGGACTGACACTCAAGGTCGCACGCTCAAAGCCACCATGGTCCGGGTGGATCTCACCACCTCCGCCGTCATCGTCCAACGCGAAGACGGCACCGAAGTACCGATCCCCATCGCCATGCTCAGCCCGGCGGACAAAGACTACGCCCGCGCCCAATGGCAGACCATGCAGAATGCGCCCGCCACGACGCCCGCCGCGACGCCTTCCACCCCACCCGCTGCCGGCGGCGGCACCCCACCTCCCGCGCCCGCCGCTCCGCCCTCCGGACAGGCCGCCCCTCCGCCCCCCGCGTTCGAGATCATTCCCCCCGACAAATTCAAGCTGCCCAAGCCCGACGACTACCTGCGCTCCGTGCCCCGCACCCCCCC
>JAGRPD010000340.1 GCA_020439875.1 Verrucomicrobiales bacterium | reverse complement strand
AGCGGGATGTGCGGCATGTTGTGGGCGAGGTAGAGGAAGAAGGGTTGGTCCTGGTGCTCGCGGATCCAGGCGATCGATTCGCGGGTGTAATCCTGCGTGATGGAGTCCCAGCTTTGCACGGCCTGCACGACGACTTCGTCATTGCGCAGGATGGGGCTGCGGGCGGGGGAGTCGGTGACATGCACGGTGGCACCGTTGTACTTCGGCGTGCCGTAAAAGTAATCGAAGCCCTGGGCGTTTGGCATGGTGGCGGGATCGGTTTTACCCGGGCCGTCGCCATTGAGACCAAGGTGCCATTTGCCGATGAGGGCGGTGGCGTAGCCGGCGGACTTGAGCACTTCCGCCATCGTGACTTCGCGAGGATGCGGCACGCTGTGAAGGCGCTTCACATTGCCGGGCTCAGCCACGCGGATGGGGTAGCAGCCGGTCATCAATGCCGCGCGCGACACACCGCAGACCGGCTGCGCGTAGAAGCTGGTCAGGCGCAGGCCCTCGGCCGCCATGCGGTCCAGGCGGGGAGTGCGGATCGTGGTCGAGCCCTGGCAGCCGAGGTCGTGGTATCCCTGGTCATCGGTGAAGATGAGGATGAGGTTGGGTCGGTCGGCAGCAGCAAGGCTGGCACCGAAGAAGACGCAGTAGGCGAAGAGAAGGGAAACGAATTTCATTTGGGTTTCAGCGCTTCTTCTTGGGCTGGCCAAAGGCGGTGTTGGGAGCGGTGGGGCGCTTTTCCATGGGGTCAAAAAAGCGCATGTTGGCACCGACGCGGTCGTGGTCTCCGATGTCCTGACGCGCTTCCTCCGCCACAGCCAGCAGACGCGCGACGATCTCGGGATGCTCGTTGGCGCGGTCGGTCGTTTCGCCCGGATTCTCGACGACGTTGTAAAGTTGCGGCTTGGGCATGGCGATGTCGTCGCGGGGATGGATGTGCTGGTTTTTGGCATGCCGGCCGAGCCAGGGCGGATGCAGCGGGCGGGGGAGATGCAGCTTCCAGGGTCCCTGGCGCACCGCCTGGAGGTGGGTGAGCAGGTAGTAGTGGAAGACCTTGTCAGGGTTGGCTTCCTCAAAGCGGCCTTCGAGCAGAGGGGTGATGTCTTCGCCATCCAGCACGCGGTCCTGCGGTGGCTCGGTGCCGGCCAATCGGGCCAAGGTGGGCAGGATGTCAAGCGTGGAGGCGAGCTGATCGCAGGTGGTGCCTGCGGGCACCCGGCCCGGTGCCCAGGCAATGCATGGGACGCGAACGCCGCCCTCCCACGTGGAGACTTTTCCACTGCGCAACGGTCCCGCAGAGCCACCGTGATCGGTGGGCAAGACGCCGTCTTGAAAGGCTTTGTTTTTGCTGAGCCAAGGGCCGTTGTCGCTGGTGAAGATCACCCAGGTGCGTTCGGTGAGGGCGAGGCGCTGCACCGCATCGAGCAAGCGGCCGGTGTGATGGTCGAGTTCCTCAACGGCGTCGCCATAGAGACCGCGGGTCGATTTGCCAAGAAAGGCCGGGGAGGCGGCGAGCCGGGTGTGCACCATGCTGTGGGGTAGATAGACGAAAAAGGGCTGGTCGCGATGGCGCTCGATGAAGTCGATGGCGGCGTCGGTGTAGCGCTGGGTGAGCGTGTCCATGGGCGCATCGGACTCGATGAGGTCCTCGCCGCAGTAGAGATCGACGAGCTGGTCGTTGCTGGTCGGCGTGCCGAAAAACTCGTCGAAACCCTGGTGGGTGGGCATCAGGCGGGGCAGGAAAGTGCGTTGGGAGTGGCGGGCGAGATCCCATTTGCCGATGCAAATGCTGGCGTATCCACGGGGGCGGAGCACCTCGGCGATGGTGATCTCGTCGGGGTGCAGCTCGGGGTGCACGTTCTTGCGGTTGCCGACCTCAGCCACCCGCATCGGCTGGCAACCGGTCATGAGGGCGGCGCGGGAGGGGCCGCAGATGGGCTGCGCGTAAAAATGCGTGAAGCGCATGCCCTCCGCCGCCATTTGATCAATGCGCGGGGTGCGGAGGGTGGGGGCACCATAGCAGCCGAGATCGGCCCAGCCGAGGTCATCGACGAAGATCAGGATGAAATTGGGCGGGCGCTCAGTCGCCTGAGTGGCAGCCGAGCCGGAGCCGTCTGCAGCGGACGCCAGGCCACCGACCAGGCAGAGGAGGGTGCAGAGGGTCAGGGCAAGATTCCATTTCATGCGGCAAGCAGAGACTCACATCTCACAGGCTGGGGGGCGGTGTGGGGGCGGTCTTGGGGGCGTCTTTGTTTTCGGAAAGGAGGGGCTCTTCCGTCGCAGCGGGGGGCGGGATCTCGACGCCCCGGAGCGGGTCCAGCTCCTGCACGTGGAGGAAGGAGGTGACACCTCGGGCGAGGCCCAGGGCGAGCTTGTCTTGGTAATCAGGATTTTGCAGCCGCTTGGCCTCGGCTGCGTGGGTGAGGAAACCGCACTCCACCAGCACGGCGGGGCAGGCGGAGCCGAAGACGACGGTGAGATCTCGCTCCTTGATACCACGGTTGGCCGCTTTCGTGGTTTGGCAAACCATGCGCTGCACCACAGCGGCGAGGCGTTTGCCACGATGATCCCGCAACCCGGCGACGCTCGGCAGGTCGAGGTTTTTTTGCACGGCACGGAGGGCTGAGAGCGATTTGTTGGCGCTGAAATAGGTCTCGATGCCGTTGACTTCGGCATCGGTTCCGGCGGAATTGAGATGCACGCTGATGAAGGCCGCTGCGCCCTCACGATTGGCCAAAGCGGCCCGTTCCTCCAGGGGCAGGAAGGTATCGCTACCGCGCGTCATTTTCACCCGCAGGCCTTGGGCCAGCAGCTGCTCCCGCAACTTGAGCGCCAAGGTGAGGGCGACGTTCTTTTCGATGAGACCGTTGGCCACGGCACCGCCATCTCCTGCCCCATGGCCCGCGTCCACCACGACCAAGGGGATCTCGGAGCCAGGATCGGGCTCAGGTTGTGCGGGCTC
>JAGRPD010000339.1 GCA_020439875.1 Verrucomicrobiales bacterium | reverse complement strand
ACGAGCTGGCCCGCATCGCCTTCTCCCCGTCGGGCGACCGCGTGCTGGTGGCGGGCATGGCAGGCACCGTGCAGATCTGGCAGCATCCGCCGCAGGAGGGACCGCCGCTGCCGGAGTGCTTCCTGTGCTTCGCGGAGGGGATGGGCCTGTGGCGCCTCAGTGGGGAAGATCGCGTGTTCGAGCGCGTCCACTGGAGCGAGTTCGAGGCAGCGCGCCTAGAAGTCCTGGCCCTCCCCAACGACGCCTGCGATCCGCGCACCCTGCGCTGGATGAAATGGGTCGCCGCCGATCCCGATGAACGCGGCGTGAGGCCTGAGTGATTTTTTTTCGAGGCAAGCTGTAACGAAACCGGCGGGTTCGGATGAATCGGGGTGGCGAGGTGTGCGTGCGTTCCTTTCCCGAACCCTTGTCTTCGGTTCGGAACCTGCTTCACGGCCCATTCCCTGCATTTCATGAAATTTCATCGTTTGATCCCGCTTCTCCGCATTGCCCGAACCATCGGGATGTTCTCCGCTTCGCTGTTGCTGTCGTCTTGTGAAGACGAAGAGCGCCCACCGGTTGATGCGCTCAACCCCAATGTCGCAAATCTCACCGGCATGTCGGCAACGATCCGCTGGGAAGGTGGCGGATATGCCGAGTATCGGGCGGCGAACCTACTTCCCGGCGAATCCAGTCAACCGATCCGGGTTGATCCCATCAATGTAAGCTGGGTTCAATCGGTTGCGACACTCACGGGCCTAAATCCCGGCCGACGATACTATTTTCGAGCGGTACATCCCTCTGAGGCAGGGCAAAGAGGCAGATACAAAGATCGTCCCATGGTGGCAACCCGTCCGCTGTTCTTCACCTTTGGGATGCCCACCGTGGGAAGCGCAACCTTGACACCTCTTGCCAGTACATCGGTCACTTTGGGGGGCACCGTGGAGAATGAGGGGGCCAGCCCTGTCCTAGAGCGGGGGATCGTCTTGGTTCGGGCGGACTGGCGCCCAAGCGATGAGCCTTACGGAACACCCGACCACGACAATACGCCCGCGATGAATGATCCGCGCGTGCAACCATTCCAGCACTTGGTCAAGATGGAAAGTCCGGGGACCACGGGAGCCTTTACCGTTGATGTCACAGGGCTGGACTTGGGGCGTAGGTACACCTTTCGCGCTTACGCGAGAAACAGCCAGGACACCGCCTACTCTGACGCGCGGACTTTCTACGTCGGTGCCCCAAGGGTTGAGAATCCCACGGTGACAGACCTTGCCCGCATGTCCGTGACTTTGGGTGCGGAGGTCACTGATGAAGGCGCAGGTCCGGTCGTGACGAGGGGCTTCCAGATCACGTTGCGCAATCATCCGTTCCCGGCCGAGGAATTCGGTATCCCGACGATCACCATCCCTGTTCAAGGGACGATCGGCAGCTTTACAGCCAGCGCAGCCAGCTATGCGATGGCGCAAGGGTTTGGAACGGAATTCATTTTTCGCGCCGTGGCGATCAATGAGTTTGGATTCGGTTATTCTGAGCCCGTGGAGTTTGAGATCCCTTTCCTGCCCGTGGTGGATGCAGTGCCGGCTGCGGATGTCACCGCCACAACAGCCACCCTCGGCGGTGATGTGGTGAGTGATGCGGAGGCCTCCATCACCGAGCGCGGAGTGGTGTATGCGGTTACGTCTGAAAATCCTGACCCTCAGCTTGATGGACCGGGTGTCACCAAAGTTGCGACCACGGGTACCATCGGAGCATTCTCACTGCCGGTGCCGGGCCTTGCGCCAGCGACGAGCTACACCTTCCGCAGCTACGCGACGATCCCGAATGACCGAGCACCGGGTGATCTCACGGGTTACTCGAATCCGTTGTCCTTTGAGACTGCCGGCAGCCCGAGGGTCGGTGGAGTTTCCGTTGTGTCAGTGTCGGAAAACACAGCCACCTTGGCAGGTGAGGTCACATCGGATGGGGGGCTTCCGCTGACTGAACGCGGCATCGTTTTCGCTGAGGCTGCGGTGAATGACGATCCGCGACTGGAAGGCGATGGGGTGACGAAAATCGTGTCGCCAGGTCAGACCGGCGCTTTCACGGTGGAAGAGACTGGCTTGGCCGAAGGCAGGGAATATGTTTGCCGTGCGTTCGCCTCGAATGAGCAGGGAACCGGCTACGGAAACGTGCTGGAGTTTGCCACGCTGAAGCCTGACGACAGCGGAAAAGTGGACACGGCATTCGCGGCGAGTCTGGCAGGCAGTGATCCCTTCTCTCTGATCCATGCCACAGCGGTGCAACCCGACGGCAAAGTGTTGATCGTGGGACGGTTCAACCAAGTGAACGGCGTCGCCCGCAGCAACATCGCTCGTTTAAATGCGGACGGCACACTGGACAGCGGCTTCAATGCCAGCGTGTCGTCGGAGGCCTCCTGTGTGGTGGTGCTGCCGGATGGCAAGATCCTCGTTGGCGGCCAGTATTGGAGCACCGTGAATGGGGAGTCCAAGGGCAGCCTGGTGCGGTTGAACGCGGATGGCACGCTGGACGCGGGGTTCGCCGCCAATGTGGAGGGCTGGATCCTGAGCATGGTGCCTTTGGCAGATGGCAAGATTTTGATCGGCGGCACGATCTCCCAAATCAGTGGCGACTTTTTCAACAGTACCATCGCCCGGCTGAATGCGGATGGAACACTCGACTCGGGCTTTGGCGGCAGCACGGATTATGGTTTCACATCCGCGCTGGCGGTGCAGCCGGATGGGAAGATTCTGGTCGGTGGTGTGTTTTCGAGCCTGAACGGCGACTCCAACTATGGTCGGTTTGGCCGACTCAATCCGGATGGAAGTCTGGACACGAGCTTCATTCCCGGCGCGCAACCCAATGTCTTCCCGAACGGTTCGGTAGGCGTGATCGCGGTGCAGCCGGACGGCAAAATTTACATCGGCGGTCAATTCACCAGCTATCAGGGTGTTGAGAACGCCGGCTTGGTTCGGCTGCATCCGAATGGAGTGCTCGACGAGGGATTCGACGCCGGGTCGGGTGAGGCCAATCCTTTCATTCAATCGCTGGCAGTACAGGCCGACGGGAGGGTGTTGGTGGGGGGAGCTTTCAATGTGTTCGGCGGGAAGCCTCACAAGAACCTTGTGCGGCTCAATCGCGATGGTTCGTTGGACCGCAGCTTCAATGTTGGTGCGGGATTCGATAGCTTCGTCCGGAGTGTGGCCCTGCAGTTGGACGGCCGCATTCTTGTGGCGGGCGAGTTTCAGAACATCAATGGTCATCCGGGAGGACTGATCGCGCGGCTTGAGAATGGTCCGGCCGTTTCGTCCCTTCAGATCCTGGGAACGACCACAGTTCAGTGGATGCTCGACGGAAGCGCGCCTGAGGTGCCGGACAGTGTTCTCTTTGAAGTATCCACAGACAGCGGAGCGAGCTGGGCACCTCTGGGGCTGGGGGAGGTGACGACTGGCGGCTGGACTCTTGGCGGCTTGAGCCTGCCCGCCAGCGGACTCGTGCGTGCCAGCGGCCCTGTGCGCGGTGGTCTCGGCAATGGCAGTGCGGGTTGGGTGCGGCAAGTGGAGAGCTTTCCCGCGCTGATCCCTCTCGTGACGAATGCTGCCGCCGTGGTTTTGAGAAATCCTCTTCGGGCCGAAATCGAAGCCACTGTGGAGAGTGAGGGGGATCGTCCTGTCGTGGAGCGGGGGGTGGTTTTCGGCCCGAGTCTCACCAACGATTCCCCAATGCTGGGAGGTGACGGCGTGGAGGTGATCGTGGCGGAAACGGCGGGTGGCGGCGCCTTCACGGTGGTGATCCCCAATCTGGAAACCGATGTGCCCCTCACCTGCCGCGCCTATGCGACCAGCGCACGCGGCACGGCCTACTCAGACGTGGTCCACGTGACAGCACCACGGCCACCCGCGGTCAGTATCGCGGGGGTGTCCGCCATCACGAGCACGACGGCGACTTTGGACGCGGATTTGGATGCTGATCCGGGTGCCGTGGTTCTGGATCGGGGATTTGTGTACACGACAGTGGACGGAGTGGACCGGCTCGCCAACGAAGCCGCCCTGAACCGGCAGTCCGTCGCAGGAATCACCCCGTATTTCGAGGCTCAGATCACGGGGCTGCTGCCAGGCACGCGCTACTGGTTTTCAGCTTATGTGGAGAGTGACCTCGGGATGGTGTACAGCCCGGCTTTCTCCCGTTTCACGACCTCCGCACCACCACCTGCACCTTTGGCAGAGAGTGAACGGGAAGAAGAATTTGGATTGGGAAGCGAAGGAGGCATCGGAGCGATGGCCGCCACAGGCATGGTGGATGCCGGCTACGATCCCGATGTGGACGCCGGCGCGTTTTATGTCCAGGCGCTGGCCACGCAGCCGGATGGCAAGACGATTGTCGCCGGGGCATTCCCAGGCATCGGGGGCGTGGCAGGTGACAACGTGGTCCGGCTGAATCCCGACGGCACCGTGGACGCCACTTTCGCTGCGGAAACCAACGGCATCGTTTACAGCGCAGTCGTTCAGGACGATGGAAAAATCCTGCTGGGCGGGCTTTTCACTACCGTCAATGGTCAGGACCGCGGCGGCATCGCCAGGCTGCTCGCAGACGGCACACTGGAATCCGCGAGCACCTTCAATCCGGGGACCGGCGCGGACAATCTGGTGTGCGCTCTGGCCCTGCAACCGGATGGCAAAATCCTGATCGGCGGCCTGTTCCAAAACTACAACGGAACTCCCCGGAACCGGATCGCCCGGCTCAATGCCGATGGTACGCTGGAGAGTAGCGCGACGTTCAACACGGGGACCGGCCCTGACGGTGCGGTCTTTACGCTGGGACTCCAGGCGGACGGAAAGATCCTGCTCGGCGGCGACTTCACCCAGGTGAATGGCACCGGGCGCTCGCGATTGGCCCGGTTGAATGCCAACGGCAGCCTGGACACGTCCTTCGATCCAGGGACAGGGGCGAATGACAAAGTGAGCTGCATCCTGCCGCAGCCGGATGGCCAAATTCTCATCGGAGGCTACTTCACGACGATCCAGGGAAGTGCGGCCAATCGAATGGCGCGTCTGGATCCAGACGGGAGTTTGGAGTCTTCATCGACTTTCAATCCCGGCTCAGGAGCGGATCATCGCGTTTACAGCATCGCGCTGCAGATGGACGGCAAAATCCTGATCGGCGGGCTGTTTGAGAACTTCAATGGGGTGTCTCGAAGCCGGATCGCCAGGCTCAATGGTGACGGCAGCGTGGACGGCAGCTTCAATCCGGGCGCAGGGACCGACGGCGAAGTGGATGCCGTGGCCATCGAAGCGAACGGCGGCATTCTCATCGGCGGCCAGTTCACCACCGCCGACGGGGTGGCACGCAGCCACATGGCGCGTTATGGGAACGATCTGGCGGCAGGCAGTCTGAATGTGGTGGATGCCACGCACTTGAGCTGGACGCGGACAGGCCCCGGCCCTGAGGTGTCCACGGTGGTATTCCAACTCAGCACGGATGGCGGTGCCACGTGGACCCGTTTGGGCGGTGGCGGGCGGATGGGCGCGGGCGATGATTGGGAAATCAACGGCCTGGCCCTTCCACCCACGGGCATCGTGCGGGCGGTGGGCCGCACGGCGGGCGGATTTCTCAGCGCCAGCTCCGGCCTGGTGGGAGCCATGGCGACGCTTTCCTTCGCACCGGGGGACATCGCCGCCGAGCAGTTGGGGGGAGTTCCGTTGGGCGATGGCGTGACCGTGGACATGGGGGAGCCCGCGCTCGGTGCCAGTTCTGATCGCACGTTCACCGTGCGCAACATGGGAGCCGGGCTGCTGGCGGGTGTGCAGATCAGCCTCAGCGGACTGGATGCGGCAGAGTTTGGTGTCGTGACCGCACCAGCCGCCACCGTTGAGGCTGGTGGAGTCACGCAGTTCACGCTGAGATTCACTCCCGGCAGCCACGGAGAAAAAAACGCGATGCTGCGGATCTTCAGCAACGATCCAGACGAGAACCCGCGCACGATTTTGCTAATGGGTGCAGCCTTCAGGGACGATCTGGGAAGTTACGCGGGCGACGGCATCAATGACAACTGGCAGACGCGCTACTTTGGCCCGCCACCCAATGCCAACGCCGGTCCACTCGTGGACTTTGACGGCGACGGCTATGACAATCGTTTCGAGAACATTGCGGGACTGAATCCCTTGAGCAGGGAATCTCGGTTCAACCAGCAACTTGAACCGACACACGGGATCCCCGGCCAGATGCCCGTCACCTTCGGCCCCTGCTTCCCCGACCGCACCTACACTCTGCTCTACAGCGTGGACCTGAGTCCCGGAAGCTGGCAGACCATTCCCGGAGCGATCGCTTTGCCCATCAATGCCAACGGCTTCTGCACCGTGATCGACCCCGCACCTGGCAACGAACGGAGGTTCTACCGCGTGGAGATTGATCGGCAGTAACGCTTCGTCCGTTCTCGGCTTCAGGTTGTCGGGTTCGATTCGGGAAAGACGCCCGGACTGGCCGGAGTGATCTTTTTTCGCGGCGGGCTGTAACGAAACGGGCGGGGGCGGATGAATCGGAGTGCCCATGAAAACTCCGTTGATCTCCCTGCTGCTGTTCGCCTCGTGTTCCGCCTCGTTTGCCGTGGATCAATACTGGGGTTCGGCCAGTGGGAATTTCGGGGATGCGGCGAACTGGTTCAACGGGCCAAACGGGACGCTGGGCAGCGGGCCGGGACAGGTGCCGAACAGCTCGGACACGGCGATCTTTGATTTCAACTTCGCGGTCAATCCCTACACGGTGATCCTGAGCCAGGACCGCTTTGTGAATCAGCTCGTGGTGGGCGGCAATGACGTGAGCCTGACGATGAACAGCCGCCTGCTCACGCTGACGGCGCTGGGCGGCGCCCTGCCGACGAGCGGGGCGCTGGTGCTGGGGCGTCAGGCGAACGAAACGGGCAGCCTCTCCCTTTTCAACGGCACCATCGAGAGCAGCGGCGCGGTGGTGGTGGGCGCGACGGCGGGCGGCAATCAGACGCTGTTCGTGGACACGGGCAGCGTGCTGACGACGGACTTCGGCGGCGGGGCGATCCTGAGCGACATCCGCGTGGGTGTGGAGGGCATCGGGGCGATGACGATCCGCAACGGCGGCCAGGCGACGAGCGGCGCGGATCTTCGCGTGGGGGTGAATGCGGGCAGCGTGGGCACGCTTTCGATTGATGCGACAGGTGGCAACGGTAGCCGCATGGACGTGCTGGGAGACGCGGTGTTTGGCGAGCTGGGCACGGGTTACGGAGTGCTGTCGAACGGTGCGATCCTGACAACGGCGGGTCGCAGCAGCATCGGCGCGGATTTTGCCAGCGGAACCCTGAGCCTGGTGACGCTGCAAACGGGATCGATCTGGTCGGGGCTGGATTTTGAGGTGGGCGGGCTGAGCAGCGGTCAACTGAGCCTCTCCGGTGGCAGTGGCGTGCAGGGGCGGGATTTCATCATCGCGGGGGAGCAGCAGAGCGGCGTGACGGGCAAGATCGAGCTGCTGGGCACCTCCCTCCTGACGGCGAGCCGCGATGTGAGCGTGGGCCAGCAAGGCGGCACGGGGACGCTGGAGGTGAAGACGGGATCGGACGCGAACATCACGGGCGATCTGCGCATCGGTGACACGGCGGTGGGAAATGGTGTGGTGCTGGTGAACGGCGCGGGATCGACGGTGACGGTGGGTGACGAGCTTTACGTGGGCCTTCAGGGCACGGGCCAGATGACGGTGAGTGGCGGCGGTGTTGTGACGAGCGCGTATGGCACGATCGGCTCGGCCTTCAACAGCGGCAGCGGGCTGCCTTCCAACGGCTCGGCCACGGTGACGGGGGCGGGCTCGGTTTGGAACAACACGCAGCGGCTGTATGTGGGGGACGCGGGCAACGGCACGCTGAACGTGCGCAATGGCGGCGTGGTGAATGCCACGGCGGGCCCGGTGGTGATCGGGCGCTCACTGGGCGGCGAAGGAGCGGTCAACCTCGATGGCGACAGTCCGAGTGGTCCCGGCGGCCATCTGAATGCGACGGGACAAACCGTGACCGTGGGCCTGGGTGGCGTGGGTGAGGTGACGATCACCGGCACGGGTGCGACGGATCCTTTCAATGCAGGCGCGGCGCGGCTGACGGCGCAGAATCTGGTCATCGGGGATGCGTTTCTGAGTCAGGGCACGGTGACGGTGCTCAACGGCCAGGGCGGAGCGGACAACGTGCCGCAAAATCTGGCGGTGGCGAACCGCATCACCGTGGGCCGCAGCGGCACGGGCGTGCTGAATGCGGAGGCCCTGCACATGACGCCTGCGGAGCTGATCGTGGGGCAGAATGCGACCGGCCAGGGCACGGTGAACCTCGAGGGCAGCACCGTGATGCGGACCTCGGGCGCGGTGGTGGTGGGGGACGCGGGCACGGGCACGCTGAATGTGGGCGTGGGTGCGGGGTCGGCGACCGTGCTGATGGACAATGCATCGCTCCTTACCGTGGGCCGCGCGGCGGGCTCTTCGGGAACGTTGAACGTGGGCGAGGGCGGCTTCATCGGCACATGGATCGGCAGCCAGGGGACCGTTGCGAATCAGCCGGTGTTCGGTGACGCCGGCAGCGCCACGGTGAATCTGATCGGCGGCAGCAATACGCCAGGATCGGATCCCATCATGCAGACCGATGGCGCGATCCTGGCGCGGCAGGCCGGGAGCAGTGCCACGATGACGGTGGCTGGCAATCCGACCAATCACGGCTTCGCAACCTGGAACATCAATCAACTTATCGGCATCGAATACGGCGAGGTGATCATTGGTGATGCGGGCAGCGCGGTGCTGAACATCGACTCGCACGGGATCGTGAATGCCTGGCATTCTCCGACCTACAGCCCGGGAGCTTCTCCCGTGGGCCAGCGGCTGTATGTGCTGGGCAATCAGGCGGGCAGTTCCGGCATCGTGAATGTGGGCACCGGCGGCACGTGGACGGGCGTGGGAGAATTGGCGGTGGGTGACGGCGGATTCGGTCAGGTGAACATGGCAGCGGACAGCCGAGCCAGTTTTGACTCGGTCCTGATCGGCAATGGATCGCGGGGCGAGGTGTTTGCGACGAACGGCGGTTCGGTGCCGCTCGACGCACGGTTTTCGGCGTTCTTTGAACTCGCCGTCGGGCGTGGGACGGGCGGTGACGGATTGCTCGATCTCTCGGGCGCGACTTTGGCGGAATCAGGCACGGTCGTGGTGGGTCAGAGCGGCGGCAGCGGTTTGATCGAGCTCTCGGATGCCAACACGCGCCTGCATGTGGAGGCGGACAGTGGAAACCTCGCCCAGCGTCCGGGTCTGCTGGTCGTGGGTGAGTCCGGCACGGGTGGGCTCGTGGTGCAGGATGCGGCTACGGCGCAGGTGGACGGGGATTTCCTGCTGGGACGTTATGCATTGGGTGAGAGCGGCGCGACGGCCCGCGGCATGGGCAGCGCAGTGATCGGACCGGACGGCACGCTGAATGTCGGCGGGCTGACGGTGGTGGGCGGCGGTGGCACGGGCGGTTTGACGATCCAGGGCGCGGCGACTCTGGGCGCGGTGGATGTGGCGCTGCACAGCAGCGGCATCGGCAATCTGGTGGTGAACACCGGCACGGGCATCACCAGCACGGCGGTGCGTGTGGGCGTGGGCGGCAATGGCACGGCGCTGCTGGATCAGGCCTCCGTGTGGGACGCCACCAGCGTGAGTGTGGGCGTGACCGGCACCGGCCTGCTGCGGGTGGAGGGCGGCAGTGATTTCAACGCGGCGAACTCGGTGGCGCTGGGGTCGGGCGCGGGTTCGAGCGGCACGCTGCGGATCCTCGGCACGAACAGTCGCGCGGATGTGACCGGAGATGTGGCGGTGGGGCAGGCGGGCGCGGGCACGCTGGAGATTGCCACGGGCGGCCTGCTGGCGGCGATCGAGCTCACCGCCGCCGAAGATGCGGGATCAATGGGATCGATCAGCATCGCTGGTACGAGCAGCCGCGCCACACTCAGCGGCAGCGCTGTGATCGGCGGGGCGGGCAGCGCGACGGCGGTGGTCGAAAATGGGGGCCTGCTGAGCCTGCACGGTCTGACCCTGGGTGCGGAGGCGAGCGGATCGGGCACGCTCACCGTGCGGGATGCTGCCACCACGCTGGCGATGACGGGCGCGCTGGTGGTCGGTGATGAAGGTGCGGGCACGCTGAACCTGCTCGACGGGCAAAACATCGCGCCCACCGCACTCACGGTGGCGCTTGGCGCGGGATCGACGGGTGCTGTCCTTTTGCAAAACGGATCGGTGATCGATACACCGGGAAATGCTTCCGTTGGCAGCAGCGGCACGGGCAGCATCACGCTGGAGTCGGGATCGCAGTTGGGCGCGAACTTTTTGATCCTCGGCACCAATGGAACAGGCCATGGTACGGCCACGCTCTCGGGTGCGGGCACGCGGGCGGATGTGGACTCCGTTTTGGTCGTCGGATCGCTGGGCGAAGGCACGCTGAATGTCGGCACCGGGGCGCAGGTGGGCACGGTGGGTTTTGTGATGGGTTCAGGAACCGGCAGTTTCGGTGCGGCCACGGTGGGCATCGGCAGCCTCATCACGGCGCAGGCGACGACGGTGGGCAGCAACGGCGAGGGCGAGCTGACGCTGAGTCTTGGCGATGTGACCACGGGCAGTCTGACCGTGGGCCAATTCGCCACCGGTCAGGGCACGCTGACGCTGGGCAGCGGTGCGGACCTGACCGTGAACGCGGGACTCACCGCCATCGGCAAAAGCGGACAGGCGGTGCTTTCGCAAACCGCCGGAGCGCAGTTCCTGGCGGGCGAGGTGATCTTTGGCGAAAACGCCGGCAGCGACGCCTACGCGACACTGGCGGACAGCGGCACCTTCCTCCGTGCGGACGGCGATTTTTATGTCGGCAAGGGCGGTCATGCGGACGTGTCGGTGCTGGGCGGGGCGCGTTTGGAGACGGGTACGCCGACGCTGGACTTCAGCCCGCCGACGACGGTGGCCGTCATCGGCGAGGGAGCCGGCAGTGCCAACTCGCGCATGACCGTGCAGGGCACCGGCGCCGAGTGGGTGCATCATGGAAACCTGAGCCTGGGACCGAATGGCGCGGCCGGTGCGGAGCTGCGCGTCTTCAGCAAGGCGCATCTGGATGTGGACGGCCTGCTCGACATCGGCCCCAGCGGCCTGCTGACGCTCAATGACGGCCGCGTGGACGTGCAGGACTTCACCGTGAGCAGCGTGTCCATGGAGGGCGTGGACTGGGTGAAGGGCGCGTTTTACTTCAAGAACGACAAGACGCTGGATGACGACATCGACCTCTACCTGCTGCAGGGCGACGGCATCCGCAGCGGGCGCACGCTCGGTGCGGGCGGGAACTTCCACTTCGGAACCGGCATCACGCTCAACGGCGGCGTGATGGATGCCTACTCGCTCAGCAGCGCCGCGCTGCTCGAGTTCCAAAGCGGCACCCTGCGGCTCGACTACGCGCAGATCGGTCTCGGTGAGCTGTTTGACGGATTGCTGGTCTATGACACCGCCTTTGCGGCCACGCACAAGCTCGAGTTCGACAACACCACCATCAATGACAACGCGCTGGTCCAGGTGGGCAACGGCACCACCTTCAGGCCGGGTGCGCTGACGCTCCGCGGTGAACTCAACCTCGCCGGCAGCACCGCCCGCGTGATCACCAACATCGTCACCAACGAGGGTCTCATCACCGGCACGGGACGCATCCTTTCTGACGTGTTTAATCAAAGCGGCGGCGAGGTTCGTGCGGACGTGGACGAGCGCCTCGTTCTGCAAGGCCTCTACCACCAGAACCAGGGCGCGATGGTCGTCGAGCAGGGCCGCATGGACGTGAGCGGCACCCTCTCCAACACCGGCGCGGTCAACGTGGTCAATGGCAGCCTCACCACCGACGGCTATGTTTACAACCAGGCCAACCTCAGCATCACCAACGGCACCGTCCGCTTTGACGGTGCTCTGGAAAACAGCGGCGTGATGCAGGTGGGTGGCGCGTATGCGGACATCTTCGGAACGGTGAACAATCTCACGGGCGGCGAGGTCCGTGTGGCGGGCTCCTCCCACGCCTATTTTTATGACGACCTCGTCAACAATGGCGTGGTGCAGATGAGCGCGACGAGCACGGTGACATCGCTGGGTTCGCTTTCAGGCAGCGGCAGTTTTGTGGGCGGCGGCACGGTGGAGATTCTGGGCGACTACATGCCGGGAAACAGCCCCGGCATCATGATCGTGGATGGAAATCTGACCCTAACACCCACCAGCCGCCTTTTCTTTGAACTGGCGGGAACGGATCGCGGCACGAGCTACGACGCTACCGACATCCTCGGAAATTTCACCATGGACGGCATCCTGCATGTGGCGCTCAGCGGCGGATTCGATTTGGCGCTCGGAGCGGTGTTCGATCTGTTCGACTGGGACACGGTCGAGGGCATGTTCGATCAGATCAACCTGCCCGAGCTGATGGAGGGTTGGGAATGGGACCTGAGCCGGTTCGAGAGCGAGGGCGAGATCGAGGTGGCACTCCAGCGCATGACCTACGCGCGGTGGCGGCAGAGCTTTGTTTTTGCCCAGAGTGGAGAGGGTGATGCACTGGCGGATGCGGACTTCGACGGACGTCTCAACCTGCTGGAGTATGTGATCGGATCGCACCCGCAGATCGCCGACACGCAGCATCCATCCGCGCCGCAGTTGGGATTCGTGGAAGTGGCCGGGCAATGGTTTCCCGCTCTGACCTACCGCCGACCCAGCGGTGGCGCGGCCCGAAGTGACACGGTGGAGACGGTGACCTACTCCACCGATCTGAGCAGCACCTCGTGGAGCGCCGACGACATGGTTCTCCATGCCCAGTCGGACGATGGTGAAACGGAGACCCTGACCTACCGCGCCCTCACGCCCGTTTCGCCAGGGACCAGCGGCTTCCTGCGGCTCGAGGTGAATCTGGCGCCGTGATTCGCTCGCCGGGGATCGGGACTACGGTTGATTGGAGGCGATTTCCTTGAACCAAGCGAGTGCGGCCTCGATGTGCGGGCGGTGGATTTCGTGGGCTCCATCGAAGGTTTCGACGCGAATGGGGCCGTAGCCGCCGGACTTGAGTTCGTCGGCGATTTTCTCTCCTTCGGTGGGCGGAGCGATCTTGTCGTTGACGCCGTTGCTGATAAAAAAGGCTGCGTCTTTGAATGGCGTTTTCGGGGTGCCGTATTCCTCGCGGGCCGGGTCCATCATGGCCTGGTTGCAGCCGCTGAAGAAGAAGCCCGCCACCTTGACGCCGAGGGTGCCGACGAGGTGGCAGGCCATGTGGCACGAGTTTTTGGCACCGCCGGAGTGACCTCCGAAGTAGCGCGGCCAGGAGGCGCTGCCAGGCCAGCGATCGTGCAGAGCGCCCAGGGCCATCGTCGCCGCATGGCCTCGGTATGCCCAGGTGTCGCTTTCGATTTTGGCTCCCTCCTCGGCGGATTCAGCGCCGAGGACGATGAATCCGGCGGCGACACCAGGCTCGACGAATGGGCCTGCGGCACGCGCATTTCGGCCGCCCACGGTGGTGCTGGCCACCACGATGGGCCAGGGGCGGTCTGGAGTGAAATCCGCCGGCACCGCCAGCACCACGCGGACTTTTTCCATTTTTGGATTCTTGGCCTCTTTCCGGTCGTCTTCGGTGGTGTCGAGGAAGAACTCGACCCTGCCACCAGGTTTGAGTGCCACACCGCCGGGCAGGGAGAAGGCGGCTTTTGCGGACGTTTCCTGCTTCTGCTGGAGCCACGCTTGGTCCTCCGCGGAGAGCTTTGAGATCGGAAACGGAATCTCGCTGCCATTGACGAGCAGGACAATGTTCTCGCCATCCTGGCGGACCATTTCGGCGGTGACGGCCCGGCCCTGGTCATCTGTCCAGGTGCGGACCTCAGAACGCGCGGACGGGATGTGCAAGAGCAGGGCAGCGCAGAGTGATATGAAACGGCGGAAGTTCATCAGAAGTTCGGGTTGATCGACTGGATGGATGCTGATAGAAACGATTTTGTCTAGGTAAATTTGTGAAATAGAAATGGGGCACTCGAGATTGCGGTTGGTGCAAGCAGTGTGTGTAACGCGCGATTTGGATTCGCTAACAGGCGGGACGCCCGTTCCCAATACGTTCCGCTCCGTCATCACCCGCCTTTTGATGGATGCGCATAGTCTGAGGTGCACTCAGGGACGCATTGCCATGGCACCCTTGAAGCTGGAGGATGCGAGGCAGGCCTCGGCGATGCCAGTGTCGGGAAAGAACTGTACAAACAGGGATTCGCTGTCCCATTTGATTTGCCAGAAGTGAGGCCATACCGGCTCCATCGTGGCTTCGGCGATGACGTTTCCGGACGCATCCAGCACCTCGGCGCGCTCTTGGGCTATGCGAATGCTGCGCCAAGCGGCGGAGGTGTCGAAAGTCCAGGTGGTGCCTGCGAGTGAATCAGGTGTCAGTTTGGATTCGGAGGTTCCCGCCGGATTGGCCGTGGCCGTCACGATTTCATAAGCCTTTCGCGTTTGCCTCAATTCCTGGGAGATCGCTGCCATGGCGGTCGAGTCATTGCGTGCTTTGGCGGAATCCAAAAGGCGTTGCAGGAGTTGGCCGCGCTCAACGACCTGTTTGACTTTCATTTCATCCAAACGCTGTTGCAGCGAGTCAATCAGGTCAGCACCCGGCGCGTAACCGGTTAGATTCAAGGTAGCGAAGACCGTCAGCCATGCCACGGCCCACATTCGGAGTTTGCCAGGGTACTTCATTGAGCGTGCTCCTGAATTTGAAGGGATCCACGAAGTGCATCACGGGTCACGACGCAGCGGAACTCGAGGAGGTCGGGTAAGATCCAATAGTAGGTCCAGCCGCCGCCGCCGGTTCGGGATGAACGAAACAAACCGGGTAGCAACAATTCATTTGCCGCAGTCCCGACCGGCAGACCTTGGGCCGGATCCAGGGTTTGCAGTTGGCCATGCATGATGGTGACGCGGCGCACGTTGACCGTTCCATCGATGGACCATTCCCATCCCGCTGCGGCGAGCAAAAACTGCTGGCAGGCATCCTCCACACTGCCGGGGAGGAGAATCGAACCTGACCGCAATCTCGCGGCCTCGTAGGCGAGCGCGTCGATCTTGGGCTGGAGGCGCTTGGCTGACTCAGGCTGCCCCTGTTTTTCAAACAGTTTCACCCGCGTCTCCAGCTCGCCTTGCATGAGTTCGATGAGTGGCTGGCGCTGAGAGGCGTGCCGTTGGTCCAAAGCACGCAACTGTTCCCGCCAATAGTCATCGGCGTGCAAAAGCGCAGGCAGGATGAGGATGGCACCAGCGAGGAGCCAGGAAAATGCAGACCGCGGGCGAAACATGCCCGATGTTGTTCAGTCTGTTCTGCGATGGCAATCGCTAAGTTGGTTTCTCAAGGGATTATTGGATTTGGCGTCACCACTCGTCCGTGCGGAACGGGGTGGCGGGGAGGCCGGCACCGTTGGTGAGGTTGCACTTGGGATCGTTCTCCCAGGCATAGCGGACGGCGGCGGGGTGGCCGACTTTGGGGCTGGAGAGGATGACGCTGTCTCCCTCAATGCGGGCGGTGGCGGGATGCCATTTTTGACTGGAGTCGGCGATGACAAATCCGGTGAGCGGTCCGTCCTTGGCTTGGAGGCCGCCGTCGGCGTGGTCGAATTTCACGATGATCTCGCTGCCTTGGACGGTGTGTCCGGCGGGCAGTGGTCCCGAAGTGGAGGGCACTTCTTTTCCATAGATGCTGCCGAGTGCCCAGAGGGCGAGACGGCGTCCCACCTCTTGTTTGTTTTTCGGGTGGATGTTGGAACTGTCGCCAATGTCGATGTTGATGCCCATGCCGGTGCGGGGCAGGGAGAGGGTTTTCAAAAAGGCCTCGCGCATGGTGGGCCAGTCGCGGTCGGGGGCGTTGTAGTTGGGCAGTTGCGCCCAGGCGAAGGGGAAGTCGTAGCCCCAGCGCTCGCGCCAGTCCATCACCAGCAGCGGGAGTTGATACTGGTAGAACGGGGCTTTGTCGGGCATGGAGTTGGCCTCGCCCTGATACCAGAGCGCGCCGGCGATGGTGTAGGGGATGAGTGGGGCGATCTTGCCGTTGAACAGTCCGCCGATGTCGGCCTTGCGCGCGGCGACTTCGCGCGGGTCTCTCGGTTTTTTGGGTGCGGGTTGTTTGGCCTTTTTGGCGGCGGCGGCACGCTTTTCCCATGCGGCGAGCTGTTTCTCGTATTGGGAGATGGCCTCGGGCGAAGTCATGCGCTGCGTGGCTGCGGCGGCGACATCGAAGAAGGGCTTTAGCTCGGGCACGGAGCGTTGGGTGTCGGCATCGATCCAGGCCTCGATGGGGGTGCCGCCGACGGAGGAATTGATGAGGCCGACGGGCTCTTGGAGGGCGCGGTGAAGCGGCCGACCGAAGAAGAACAGGGCGGCGGAGAAGCGCCCCACGGTGTCGGGCGCGCACACCACCCACTCGCCTTTGCCGATGCGCTGCGGGGTGGGGGATGAGGCGGAGTTTTCCCTGAAATGGCGGATCTGGGGGAGGTTGGCCTTGGCCTGCTCCGCTTCATAATCCTTGGCGGCGCTGACGGTCATGGCCATGTTCGATTGGCCGGAGCCGAGCCAGACTTCGCCCGCGAGCACGTCCTCGATGGTGTGCGTGGTGGCTCCCGCCACGGTGAGTGTGCCGACGGGGCCGGGCGGCAGCTTGGGCAATCGCGCTGACCAGGAGCCATCCTTGCCGGCGGTGGCTTCACGCGTTTGACCGGCCACGGTGAGGGTGATCTTTTCCCCTGGCTCCGCCCAGCCCCAGATGGCGGCTTCCGTGCCCTGCTGCAGCACCATGTGATCGGAAAAAATCGCCGGCAGGGTGACATCGGCGCGGAGGAATGAAAAGGGGAGGGCGAGGAGGCAGAGGACGCGTTTCATGAGAGAGGAATCGATTGTTGACGGTGCGTGAGGGAACGTCGGCGAAGTCCTGGGTATTGCGGGTGCAGAGTCTGGTGAATCGGAGCCGGGGGAAGATGGGCCATCCGCAATCCTCGTCTCAATCGTCGTCCACGATCCGGGACGGGAAACCGCCCCTCGCCCTCTCGGGTTGTTGTCGGCACTCTCGCCGACACCCCCCTTGGACAGGCGAAGCCGCAATCTTATGGAAGTGGATTCGCGTGCAGAAGGGCCGAGGCGAGGGGGCGCACCTCGGTACCCGCAGGTGTTCCTCGTTGCTTGGATCGAAGGGGGTGTGTCAGGATGGGGTTGAGAGATTTTGGAACCACGAATGGACACGAA
>JAGRPD010000338.1 GCA_020439875.1 Verrucomicrobiales bacterium | reverse complement strand
ATGGAAGCACGACGATGACGATTGCTCAGGGGCTGACGGGTGGTGTGAACAATCTGGCCGATCATTTCATGACCTTCGACTCTGCCACTCCCAATCTGCTGCGCCCTCTGGACTACACGACGGAATATCTGTGGACTGAAAATCTGCCCAGTCCCGGTCTCATGGATGATACCTATACGGCGACCTACGGTGTGCAGCAAAACCTGATGGTCAGCTACGATGTGAGCCGATCCGGGGACGTGGATTGGTACGCGACCCGTCCCAATCTGATCACCTCCAACATCGGGGTCAACTCCCTGCGTTTTGGTACCAGCACACCGACCTCTTCAGCAAATGCCCAAAACACCAACGACCCTGGTTCCGTGTTGGTGCTTGATGCGGGGGTCACGATGTTTTTGGGTGACTCGTCTGCGGCGACCAACTGCATTGGTACCGACACCCATGGCTCTGGCATGATTTTGTTTGGACGCGACGTCAATGGTGTCAATCCTGTACGCAACCTCATCATTGATGGCGGAGCATTGAATTTCGGATCGCGTGAAGCCATCATCATCGACGAGAGTGGCAATAGCGCGCTGTTTCGGACGGACATCCAAGGCACGGGAGGGCTGACCAAGTCTGGTGCCAATACCGTCTATTTTGACACGGCCAATTCGTACAGCGGAGACACTCATGTGGCGGAGGGGATTTTGGATCTGCGAAATCTGGACGCCCTGGGTTCCTCCACGAAAGTGATCACGGACGGAACGGGTTCGGTGTATTTGGAGTTGGGTTCGATCATGTCGGGGACACCGACGTTGTGGGCGAGCACTCCGTCTGCTTCACAGAACCTCTTGCGCAGCAATGGTGGAGTAAACAGCTGGTCGGGAGATGTGGTGATTGATACCACCGACGCCTTGGGCAACTGGCTTTACACCAGTTACATCAACACAGGAGCCCGCGACGTTTTGAATCTCAACGGCAACATCTACAGCAATGAACTGGCCAACCCGATCAGTAGCGACATTGACCTGAATGACTCTCGCCTGATTTCGACGAGCAGTCAGGATGCAGCGGGTGGCATCATCAACATCAATGGCCAGTTCCGAGACAATGCGATGGGATCGGTGGGTGCTGTCGTATCCAGCGCGAACGAGAATCAACTGCTTCGTTTCCAGATTCGGGGGAGTGATCAGCTGGTGGTCAATGTGCGGCAGCAATGGGATGCGGCGGGTCGCATCATGGTGGAGCAGGGTTACCTGCGTTTCGAAGGGCAGGGGAATTTTTGGACCGATGGTGCGGCTGCTTCCCTGACGCAGACCAATGGCAACAGCGGGATGCGCCTGAGTGGCGGGATCACCTCCAACAACGGCACCCAAGATCTGGCCGTGGTGCTGGCCAATCCGGGGCAGGTGCTCAACATCAACCGGCTGGACATCGGAGGTGACGGCACCAACAACTGGAACGCTCTCGGCAACATCACCTTGGCGGGCACCAACACGACTGGAACGGTAACCTTTGGTCTCGGCAACGAGCGGGTGATCTACACAGGGGCAAATACGACCAACCAATACATTCGGGACCTCTCGGTGTACGCGGCCCAGGGGGGGACGGTGGATTTGAACTACCGACTCGATGATACCAGTGACTTCACGCATTCGAGCTTCACCAAAATCGGCTCCGGTGTGGTGAACTACAATTCCCGCAATGGCAGCGAGGCCGGAGACCTGGAGCAAGTCAACGTGGCAGGGGGTCTGCTGCGCTTGACCAACTACGCCAACGCCACCGGAACGCGGGTGGACACAGGTGCACTGATCGCTTTTGCCGGTGGTGCCATCGAAATGAATGGGGTGGGCTCGACGGCAAACCTCACGGAGAATTTCACCGGAACGGCGGCGACCAATGCGGTCCTGGGCGGAGTGCGCAACACGGTGGTGGCACCGGGAGCCACGGACGTGATCGTGACCTCAACCAGTGGGCGCACCACGACGATGAACATCGGTGATGCGACCACAGGCTTGGTGCGCGCTTCTGGAGGCACGGTGAATTTTGTGGAAAACGCCAACGGCGGCACGGCGGTACTGACATTCAAAGGCAGTTCGGGCCTGGTCGCCAATACTGCGATCCCTTGGGCGACCTACGGTAACAGCTACAGCTTCGATGCGGGTACGGCCAGCTACACGCGCAATGCGCTGGACTTCGCTATGGTGACGGGCGCAGGCAACGACGTGGCCCTTTTTGCAGGAGCCAATCGGGAGGATCAAGATGACGCCTCCCTGTGGACCAACGGCAAGGATGTGAGTGAGGCTGCGGCTGGGTTTTCGGGAACGACGGCGGCTGGAGCGGCCATCAATACCCTGCACTTTGATTTCAATGGCGCATCGAGCTTGGCCGTGGATGCAGGCGGACTGCAAATCACCAGCGGTGGTGTGATGGTGAGTTCGGCGGTGGCGGCGGCGAAGTCCATCTCCGGTGGCGCTTTGACGGCAGCTTCAGGGGCGGACCTTATCATCCACCAGTATGGATCGGCTCCTTTGACGATTGATTCGGTCATTGCCAACAATGGCGGCACAGCCTTGGTGAAAAGTGGTACGGGAGAGTTGATTCTGACGGCGGCCAACAGCTACACCGGTGGCACGCACTTCAACGACGGCGTGGTGAGCATCTCGTCGCAAGCTCAGTTGGGAGCCATCCCTGGCGTGGTCACGGCCGATGACTTGTATTTCAATGGTGGTGCCTTGCACACGACGGCGACGATGTCACTGGATGCGACGCGTGGCATCACGATTGGTGGCAATGGGGCTGAGATCCGCAGTGATGCGGGGACGACGTTGACGATCCAAGGGGTGCTCGGCGCTGCGCCGAGTTTGCTTACGGGATACAGTGCAAACGTGGCTTCAGGTGGATTGATCAAGACAGGGACGGGAACCTTGACCCTGACAGAACTCAATCACACCTACACGGGAATGACGGAGATTCAGGAAGGGCGTCTGCTGTGGGAGCCGAGCATCATCGCGAGTTCGACGGGCAGTGGGTTGGGCACGACGGATGCTTTCCTAGACGGCACCATCGTGCGCAGCGGTGCCACGCTGGAGCTGGCGGCAAAGACGCCGGATGTGGCCTCGAACCTGAGTGTGACGATGTATGAATGGCTCACTTTTGACGGCGGCAGTACATTGGCGACCTCCCTCAACAACAGCGTCGCCACACCGCGAGATGTGACGTACAACCTGCGGGGCGTGATTCAGATCAATGCCAATGGCAATGTCGGCACGCCAGCGGGCAGTTTGGTGATCAACTCGGGAGCAAGGTCGATCAACCTCAATGACGACGGTGGCTACGTCACGGGAGATGGTGGCATCATCAAAATCGGCAACAGCACGCTCGCCTTCCGGGAGCCGAACGTGGAGTGGACTGGGCAAATGACGGTGGCGGAAGGTGCCGTCTCCATCTGGACGGCGGGGCCAGCTCTGGGAATGGGCACCTTGCCCATTCTGCTGGGACACAATGTGGCCGGTGAAGCTGCAGGTGAGCCGCTCAGTGGCAACAACGCTGCCGCCATCTATTTCCGCGATGAGAGTGGCTTTGCCGATGTCTCTCATCTCACGCAGGACATCATCGTGCGGGCGGATACGGCTCCCACCAGCCAGACCAAACGCCTCGGTGCCTACTATTTGGCGCATCTGGACGAGGTGAACTTCGACGGGTCCATCACTCTGAATGATGATTTGGAGTTTTATTACAATGATGACACGCGCAACTCGGCCGCGACCACGTCGGGAGCGGATGTGCGGGATGATACACGTGCCCTCGGTGCCCCCACCAATGAGGAACGCCTCTTCATCAACTTCAATGGAGCCATCTCGGGCAGCAAGACTATCACCACCAACGTGAGTCAGGGAGGCAATGCGAACGTGGCCAATGGAAGTATTGTCGCACCGGGGGATGACCTCGTGCTGCGTCCCATCTTTGGTTTGAACGGAAACAACGGATCGTGGACGGGCAGCCTCACCATGGGTAACGGCGCTGCCGATGCGGACAGAGTGCACACCGTGAGCCTGGGCAGTGATCAGGCACTGAGTGCGGCCAACAATGTCACCATGAAGTGGGATTCGGTGCTTCAGACTTCCGGCAATGATGTGACCATGGGCAATCTCAGCACGCCGAGTGGCATCAACGCGGTCAACTACGCGGATCCCACAACCTCGAATGGCTACGGTGTGGTGGTGGAAAACGCCAGTGCGACACCCGGAACCCTGACGGTGACTCAAACCACCAACTCGACCTACTACGCGCTGTTTCGTGATGGGGAGGTCTTCGGTGCGGATCCTGATTGCGTGACGCCGGGGGCGCTCAGTTTGGTGAAGGCAGGTTCGGCGCGCTCCACGTTGGCGACGCTGAATACTTACACGGGGACGACCGACGTGAATGCGGGCGTGCTGCAAGTGGGCACGGGTGGGGATGGCACATTTGGGCAAACGGCCTTCAGTGCAGACCTCGTCGGACGCACGGGAACCGGCCTCACCACCGTCAATCCGAACGGACGGTTGGCGGGTTCAGGTCAAGTGCAGGGAGATTTGGTGCTGGCCGGTGGGATCATCACACCGGGAGATGAACTGACGTCTAGCAGCGGCACGGGCACCCTCTTTGTGGGAACGGATGCTGCGGGTTCGGGAGATTTTACGATGACCAGTGGCACACTGGTTTTCCAGGCACTCACCACATCCAACTTCAACAGTGGCATCTCCTTCGGTGATCCAGGGTACAACTACACAGACGCCAATTACCTCACCACCGTGACCCAGGCGGTGATTTTGGCATCGTCGGCAACCGGCGACCAGCTGGATCCCGCCGGATACGGCTCGGATACCAGTGCGATCTACCCGTCGAACCATGACCATCTGGAGATCCGCGACAATCTAACCTGGACGGGCGGCACCATTAAGTTGGACTTCACTGTGGGATCAAACACCTACACTCCCATGGCGGGCGATATCTTCAACCTGATCGACTGGTTTGGAACCTCTACCTGGAACGGTTTCTCGGCCGGTGGAGATCTGCGGGTGGGGGGTCTGATCGGAAATCTGGATCTGCCAAGTCTCATTGGTTATCCCGAGCTGAGATACGACACGCGCTTTTTGAAGTCGGATGGTATCATCTTCTTGGTGGCTCCCGAGCCGTCGCGCTGGCTGCTCATCGCGGTGGGATTGACCCTGCTGCTGAGCCGCCGCCGCCGCTGAGGAGGGCAATTTCCATCCGTTGCGACCGTCTTCGCAACGGGTGGATCACCGCGCGACATCGGCGGTCTTGAAAATAAAATCGCTGGGTGAGCGGTTTTTCGGGAATCGTCCCGGGTTTCATTTTGTCCGGAAACCCGGAGGGCGAGGGATCTCGTGCTGCTGATGCGGCATGGGTTATCGGTGCGGGAACGACTGCCGCAGACGTGGTGGATCCACCGAGCGTTGCTCGTGATTCGTCGCACTTGGAGGTGCGTCGATTCATGGCGGCGCGAGAATGACGCATGGTCGGTCGGTCCACCATGTCGAATCTGGAGAGAGTCGTTGCTAGCTTCTAGGCAGACGTGCGAATCCTCCCGCTACGTCGCAGAGGTGACGCGAGCCCTCCTCTGCGGATGGCAACTCCGACAACGGCCTCACTGTGCTTTAAATCGGCCCTCATTCTTTGCCGCTGTCTTCCGGTATTAAATAGATCGATGAGAGAGTTCGAGATTTTGCTGAAGTAACTTCACGTATGAATGGAAAAAGGGCTGTAAATAGACAAAAAACTAGGCGGAAAGCCTTTTTTTGATTTGAAATATTCTAGGCGATCCTTTAGATGTTGAACTTGATGGCGACGGGGCAAGTGCGGGGTGCGTGCTCCCGGATGCAGCCTCTGAAGGGGAAGGGAGCATTGCTTCGGTGGAGATGCCTGATTATCGGGACCATCTGATATTGAGAGGACCTAAGAAGGAAATATAAATTAAGGTGAAGAATTTTCCAGAAATGGCCGCTTGACTTCGATATTTCCCAGAATTATTGAAAATATAACTCACCCGCATTTTCATAACGTTATCGGGTTTCTCTCTCCCTTGTTCGAAAGAACAATTCCCCCAGGTTTTCACTGCCATGAAATCTCGCTGCCATGCTGCTGCTGTGTGCTGGTCGCTGCCCCCCTCCGGTCAGCTGCCAACGGCTCCGTTCATCGACCGTCGCGCAGGCACTTGGATGGATCTTGATCACGACAGACTCGGCATCTCCGCCGTGTCGATTCCTCCTGCTCCTCCGCAGTGAAATAGCGACCACCCATCCCGATCGTCACCGGAATTCTCCCCCCCCTGAATCTATGAAACTACCGAATCGAGCCAGAGGCAATGAAAGCCATTTTGTGGATCGTCCAGCCGTGCTGAAGATGAGGGTGCCCGTCGAGAGGGGCGTTGATCTTGCCCAAGGTCTGCAGCGGGTGTCCATCGGTAGGAATGGGGTTGGCGTGCTCTTCATGAGCGTGGCCGTGATGCTCGTCGCCGCGACCCAGGGGTTCGCCGCGCTGGACTACGGAGATGCCACTGGATTTCCCTCCGCCAGCCAAACCGTCAGCGCGGATCTGGCGATTGGCACGGCTTCGGCCGCTGGAAATGCCACGGACGGGGAGGCTGCCAACCCCACCAGTGGCACTGCCGATGCCGACGATGGCACCGGCTATGATGAGCAGGTGCAGATGCCGCTGTTCCCGGTCGGATCGGCTACCAGCCTGCCGATCTACGTGTCGGCCAACACCGGCGCGCTGAGCGGTAACGCGGGACGCATCGCTGTTTTTGTGGACTGGAATGGCGATGGTGACGTGGCCGACACCAACGAGACGCTGGCGACGCAAAACATCACCGGCAACGGAGTGAAGACCTTCAGCCTGACCCCGCCTGCGGGCACCACGACGGGGGCAAAATTCCTGCGCATCCGTGTCACCGAGGGCACCACCGCACCCACTTTTAGCGGTGCTTCCGCGCTCAAGGGAGAAGTCGAGGACTACATTGTCTATGTCGTGGATCCGGCCAACAGTTGGACTCTCGGCACTGCGCCGGCCACCAATGGCGCCTCCATCAACGTACCGGTCGGGACCGTTTGCGCGCTGTATGACGACGGCGGGCCCACCGGGAACTATGCGGCGAGCACCAACCGCACGGTGAACTTCGTGGCGCCTACCGGCTACGAGTTGAAGGTCGTGTTTACCCAGGTGGACCTGCCGGGCTACGAGAATACTCATGATTGGGTGCAGGTGAGAGACCAGTATACCCACTATTTCGGCCAGCTCGGCCACTTCGCGCCGGAGACATACTACAGTACAGTCAGACAGTTCAACATTCAGATGTCCACCGACTCCGATGGCGTTGTCGGCGCCGGTTTCGCGGCCACGATCGAGGCCGTCCCCTTGACCAGGTATCCGTTGGACGCCACCACGCAGAACACCACCATCAGCACCAACCTGGCCGTCCTGATGGACGATGGCGGCTTCTCCAACTACACCGACAGCCAGAATCGCCATGTGACGCTGTGCTCCACCGATGGCTACCCGATCGTGGTCGATCAGGTCGAGGACGCGGTTGTCCTGGCAGCCGGGGATGTGCTCAATTTTTACAACGGTCCCGACACTTCGTCGCCGCTCATCCTGTCGGTGGACAGCACCTATGACCAGTTCCGGGTGGCGTCGGACAACCCGGGCAACTGCCTCACGGTGGAGTTCATCACCAACAGCTCCGGGAACAACCAGGGCTTCCGGGCGATGGTGTACACCGCCAACCGGCCGGGGGTGACCTTCCTCCGGGACTGTTGGGGTGGACTGGTGCCGGCCTCCTACTCCGCCTTGGCCGCCCACGCGGGCAAGCCCCTGGTGCTGCATCGCAGCGGTTATACCAACGGCAATGCGCCGGTCTGCGCAGGGTGGGTCAATGCGACGGGCAACGGGATTGACTACTCCAAATGGTCCTTCTGCACGCAGGCCAGCGACTATGCGGGCTGCGACTTCGGGGATCAGGTGGGATCCTACACCTTCAATGGCGTCACCGTGGCATCGGGATTGTCTTCGGTGACTACCTCCCAGTCTGCCCGCATTGCCTGGGTGCTCGCCAATTATCCGGACTACGACTACGACATCAATCGGCCAGCTGATCGGAAGGCGATTCAAAATGCCATCTGGATGATCATGGGTAATGGTACTCCGGACTCTCCGATGACTACGGACATTCCGGCCAATCCGAGCACGGCCACGCCCGTCCTTACCCTTGCTCGGACCACCTCAGATCCTCAGCCGAGCGGAGGAATCCACAGTTTCACCCTGCAGACCGACCAGGCGGAAATCATCATCCGGCCTTCGGACGGAGGCGCGCTGCCGACGGTGACTTCGGGAACAGCAAGTATCGCCGCGAACGCCGATGGTAGTGGGACACTGACGATCACTGGGGGAGGGACGCAGACGGTGGGGCTAAGCCTGAGCCGCCCGGATGCTGGCACGGTTTCGCTGACGGCCCAAGCGACGGACGTCATCTATGATCCCAGTACCATGATCGTCTATCAGCCGATCGCCCGTGATTCGGCGGTTCAGGATTTCTTCACGATCGCCAATCAGGTCAGCCCGGAGGCCGAGGCGGCGGGGGAGTTCGTAAACATCCTGGCGGTTGGCAACCTCGTCTTTGTCGATGTGAACATGGACGGACTTTATTCCGCCGGCACGGACACGCCGGTTCCCGGAGTCACCGTGCAAATCTTCGATGCCGGTGCCGACGGACAGATCGGCGGCGGAGATGACGTGGAGATCGAAGTCGGCCCGGACGGCATCCTCGGCAACGGCGATGACGCGCCAGGCGGGATGCAGACGAGTTTGACGGGTTTGTATCTTTTCCAAAATCTTCCAGAAGGGAACTATTACGTGAGCATCCCAGCCAGCGAATTTGGTGTGGGCGGATCGCTGGAGGGATTTCTTTCGATCACTGGCCAGGAGAGCGGGGATGGGATCGATGACGGCACTGCGGGGGGCGACAATGGCGATGACGTCCTTGCCGATGGTGTGCAGTCGGTCGTTTTCAGTTTGACGGACAACAGCGAGCCGATCGGTGAATCGGGCGTGGACAGTGCGAACGCGGTCAATGCGGCGGATGACAACAATGTGAACCTCACCGTTGACTTTGGGTTCGTCTGCCCGGTGATCAATGTGACGCCCAATCCGCTCTCCAGCGGCACCGTCGGCACAGCCTACAGCGCAAGTCCGAGTGCCAGCGGAGGCATCGCACCCTACACCTGGTCAGCCACTGGCTTGCCTGCAGGATTGTCGATCAATCCGAGCA
>JAGRPD010000337.1 GCA_020439875.1 Verrucomicrobiales bacterium | reverse complement strand
GATTGGGAGTGGCAGAGTCGAAGGTAATGAAATGATCGGCCAGATTGTTCACACCACCCGTCAGCCCCTGGGCAATCGTCATCGTCGTGCTTCCATTGGCTCCACCTCCACCGAACAGGCTCATCGTCGCCCCTCCATCAGCGACGAAAAACTTCGCCGTCGAGCCCAGGCCTCCCGCCACATTATCCAGCAGCACCACCTGACCCACCGCTCCCGCCTGCCGCGTGATGGACGCAACGGTCAGGCTGGTGGCCTGAGGCGTGGCATCGTTGAGATCGATGCTGAACTCACCGGTTCCGTTTTCGAGCGTCACCGCTCCGATCGTCTCGGTCACCGCCACACCGCCATTGCCCTGGAGGCGGAAGCGACCAGCCCCGCGCATCAGCAGCGCCGCATCATCGGCTACGCGATCGCTGTTCGCATCCACACCGTTTTGCAGCAGGATCAGACCGTCCCGACTCACCACCAGGGTTCCCACATCCGTCAGCGCTCCGTTGGGTCCAGACAGGGTCAGACTGCCTTTGCCCGTCAATCCCGCACCATTGACGCCGCCGCGTTGAACGTAAATATCCCCCAAGATCGGGTTGGCCGCCAAGAGATTCAGAGTCCCGGTATCGGTCTTGCTGAAGCCACCCGTTCCCCCGATCACGCCCGACACGTAGTGCACCTCTGGCGTGCCCGCATCGTTCACTTCAAAGATGTTGGTGTTGGCTGCACCGTAAAAATTGATCGCCCCACTCCAGATGTCCATGCCGTCTCCATTCATCGGCACCAGCGTGCCGAGGTCGCTGCGAAACCAGCCGCCATTGATGTTCAAGGTGGCAGCCTGAGTGGTCTCCATATCGATCAGAATCAGACGTGGAAACACCCGAAATCCGCTGCCTCCCGTGGTGGCCCATCCATCGCCCAGATTGATCGTCGTCGCGCCGATGAGATCCGAATTGGCCACCCCTGGCGTGCCATTGAATCGGACATCACCGTTGAGGATGTTCAGAGTGTTGATCCCGGACAGGATGGAACTCGCCGGAGCGGTGCCCAGCGCATTCCATGTCGCCCGCCCTGTGCTGGAGAGGGTGATGTCATTGCCGTTCCCGGTCCATGGCCCTCGAAACTCGATGTTCTGCTGGGCGTAAATGGTGAGGTCATCATTGAGGATCACGGGCGCATCAATCCGATCACTGCCACTCGGATTTTTCGACGGACCTCCCGAGACGGTGTTTCCAACCGTGTGATCCAGGATGGCCCCAGCGCCACCGTTGTCGAAAGTCAGGGCATTGCCTCCGGTCACGCCGATGAGGAAGGCATTGGTCGCATTGGTGTCCCCCAGACGCAACGTCCCCAGAGTCACGGGCACGTCCAAAGTCAGGGTGCGGGTGCCGTTGATATCCTGCACCACGTCTGCCACCGCACTCACTCCACTGGGATAGTTGGTGCCAGCTTGCAGACCGGTCCAGGATGCGGACGTCCAGTTGGCGGAGGCATTGACATTCCAGTCTCCTGTCAGTCCTGGCACCTGGGCCATGATCCCGATACTGGAAGACAAGGCGCAAGCCAGCACCACCGTGAGGCGGCAGCGTAGCGAAACCCTCGTCACGCCCCGGGATTGGCGAACGCGGCCAGAAACAAAAGAAGTTTGATTCATGATTGAAAGAAGACGGAGCATATGAAGCCTTTGGCTTATCAAATGAAAAGCGTTTTCTTTATTTCGCGTAAACTTTTGGCGTTCAAATATAGGCAAAATATTTTCACCCCGCCCTTCCACCCTCCCAGACTGCCCCACGGCCCAGCCCAAACTCGCCCCCCTCTCGAGTCATCCTTCGGAAACAAAACGCCAACATCTGCAAAACTTTACTTATCCCACACTCTCATTTTTATTTACTCTTTACAAAAACTCTGCTGACATTGAGTTCATGGCTTCCGAGAATCCTCAACCAGAACAAAAGGAAGCGCCAAAGGAGCCGGAATCCCGTACACCAGGTCTTTCCGCCATTCGGAATGTTAATAGGAGTAGCGCCACACCTTCTAGCAGCCTGGCTCCCAAATTGGAATTGCCCCAAGGCGGCGGTGCGATCCGGGGCATCGGCGAGAAGTTCACTTTCAATGCGCAGACGGGAACCGGGGACCTTTCGGTGCCACTGAATTGCCCGAAATCCCGTGCGGACTGGGCACCGGATTTGGCGCTCAGTTATGACTCAGGCGCGGGCAACGGCGTCTTCGGCACCGGATGGAGTTTGGGGTCCGCCGCCATCTCACGCAAGACCGACAAGGGCTTGCCTCGCTACTTCGATGACAGCCGGGATGAAACGGAACGCGACACATTTCTGCTCGCCGGGGCGGAGGATCTGGTGCCGATGGACGGCGGGGAGGCTGTTCAACCGGACGGCTATGTGGTCCGGCGCTACCTGCCCCGTGTCGAGGGAGCCTTTGCCCGCATCGAATGGTGGCGGCATCCGCTGCAGGCCGAACGGAGCTATTGGCGCGTGCAATCGCGGGACAATGTCACCAGCATCTTGGGGCTGACTGACGTTGGCCGCATCGCGGACCCTGAACATCCCGAGCGCGTCTTTTCCTGGTTGGTACAGGCGGTTTTCGATGATCGCGGCAATGCCACGGTCTATCACTACAAGCCTGAGGATCTCTCGGGGATGAACTCTTCGATGACGCATGAGCTTCATCGGCTCAGCGGACACACTCCCATCTGCAACCGGCACCTCAGCCGTGTGCACTATGGCAATCGGCTGCCTTTCCATGCTCCTGCGGACCCTGCGGCGTATCGCGAAAAGGTGGCGCAACTGATTGCCAGCGGCACGGGGGAAACCCGGCGAGACTGGATCTTTGACGTGATTTTCGACTACGGGGACCACGTCAACTTCGAGCAAGTGCAGCCTGAGCCAAAAGCGTGGGACTTGCGCAAGGACCCCTTCTCCTCGCATCGCGCAAGCTTTGACGTGCGCACCTACCGTTTGTGTCGGCGCATCTTGTTCGCCCAGCACATCGATCTTGATCCCAATGGCGATGCTCAGGGCTACGAAGGCATCACGCGCTCGCTTGAGCTTGGCTACGAGGAGTCCGCAGTCTTGACGAAGTTGACCTCGGTCAAACAGGTGAGCTGGCGCAAGTTGGACGACAGCAGCTACGCCAAAGCTGAGTGGCCGCCGTTGACTCTGGGCTACTCCGAGGCAGGTGAGATGACGCGCCACACCATTCCGCATCAAGATGCGATCAGCGCTCCCGAAGGCGTGGATGGCGAGCACTATGAATTTGCCGATGTGGATGGCGAAGGCATCGCCGGCATTCTCAGCAGGCGCGAGGGCGGCTGGTGGTATGCGGCCAATCGCGGCGGACGCTTCGCTCGGGCGCTACCGTTGCCGAAGATGCCGGTGCTTGCTGGCTCGGGGCGGATGCAGTTGATGGATCTCGCCGGTGATGGCGCGCTGGATGTAGTGATGTTCGATGGTCACGGTGCCAGCTTCAGCGAGCGCACCGAAGCCCAAGGCTGGACGCCGCCGCGTCCGCTCGAACGGGCGGCGGCTTTTGACACTACAGACACTTCCGTGCGCTTCATGGATATAACCGGAGATGGCCGCACCGATATCGTGCGCGTGGAGCACGAGACATTACTCTATCAGGAGTCGCGCGGCGAGGAAGGCTTCGGCCACGTGCATCGGATCGCCAAAGAAATGCGCAAGTGGATCGACGCGCGGCTGTCGTTCACCGAGGTGAAGCAGTCCACCTTCCTCGCCGATATGTCGGGCGATGGACTCACCGACATCGTCAGCATCATGCCGGGTCGCGTGTGCTACCTGCCGAACCTCGGCTACGGACGCTTCGGCGAACTCGTGATCATGGAGAACGCGCCGGTCTTCGAGGCTTCAAACCTCTTCGATCCCGCGCGCCTGCGTTTGATCGATGCCGATGGCTCCGGCAGCACGGACATCATCTACCTGGATCGCGGCGGCGCGACCTTGTATCCCAATCAATCGGGCAACAGCTTCGGCACAGCGCGCCGCATCCCGTTCCCAGTCACGCATCAGTTCGCCTCAGTGCAGAGCACAGACTTCTTCGGCGATGGCACGGGCTGTCTGGTCTGGTCATCCAGCGCGCCGCACGATCAAGGCCGCCACTTTGAAGTGGTGAAACTCACCGGCGGCATCAAGCCGCACCTGCTCACCCGCATCGTCAACAACCTCGGAGCCGAGACGCACCTCAGCTACCGTAGCTCCACGCAGTTTTATCTGGACGATCTCAATGAAGGCCGCCCCTGGCTCACGAAGCTGCCCTTCCCGGTGCACGTCGTGGATCGCGTCGAGACTCTGGACCGCATCAGCCGCAATCGCTTCGTCTCGCGCTACACCTACCACGAAGGCTTCTTCGATGGCGAGGAGCGCGAGTTCCGCGGCTTCGGCATGGTGGAGCAGCGCGACACCGAGGAGATCGGTGCCATCAAAGACTTGTCTGACACGAGCAAGAACTGGGACACCGGCTCCTACGTGCCTCCCGTGCTGACGCGCACCTGGTTCCACACCGGTCACTGGCGGCGCGACACTACGCTCATCGTTGCTTTTCAAAAACAGTTCTGGAAAGCTGATGATGCCGTCGCACCGCTCGACGACACCATCATCCCCGAGAACCTGAGCGTTGAAGAAGAACGCGAAGCCTGCCGAGCCCTGCGTGGACGCATGATCCGTCAGGAAGTGTATGCCGAGGACAAGTCCGACAAAGCCAGCCGCCCCCACCTCGTCACCGAGCAGAACTTCACCATCGAAGTGCGCCAACATCGCGGAGGCAACAAGCACGGCGTCTTCTTTGCCCACGCCCGCGAGACCATCGAAGCCCATTACGAACGCGCCACCAACGATCCGCGCGTGAAGCACGAGATGGTGCTGAAGGTGGATGAGTTTGGCAATGTGCAGCAATCGCTCGCCATCGGCTACAAGCGCCGTCAGCGACCCGCTGCGAATGGCGAGCCAGCGGAGCGTCAGCTCACAGATAAAGAATGGCAGAAGCAAAACCGGACCCTGCTCACCTTTACTGCAGCCTCATTCACCAATGCCTTCGACATCCCTACGACTTGGCGCACGCCGATGCCTGCGGATGTGCAGACGTTTGAGATCACGGACCCGGCTTGGTCCGCCGCCACGCGCATCGAGTTCACCGACGCCCAGCAAATACTGGCGTCTTGGCAGGGCATCACCGAGATCATCTACCAAACCGCGCCGGGCTTCGCCGTCACGGAACGTCGCCTCATCGAGCATGTGCGGACCGTGTATCGCAGCGATGATCTGAAGCGATTGCTCGCTCCGAACGCGCTCGAGCCCATGGCCCATCCCGGTGAGACGCTCAAACTTGCCCTCACCACCGAGATGCTGGCGCTGTTCGCTGACCGTGCTAGCGAGGCGGATTTGCTGGCACTCCTTCGGCAAAACGCCTCTGGATACCGTGAGCCAGATGGCGATGCGCGCTTCTGGATCAGCTCAGGCCGCACCTTCTATTCACCGGATACTACTGGAGACGCCGTGGGCGCGGCGGCAGAGCTTGCTTTTGCCAAGACACACTTCTTCCTGCCACACCAGTTCCGTGATCCCTTCGACAACAAAACGCAGGTCGCCTACGACGAGCCGGTGCTGCGCATTCACGAGGTCACGGACGCGGTGCAGAACGTGTCGCGAGCGGTGTGTGACTATCGCGTATTGCAACCGCAATTGCTCATCGACGCCAATGACAACCGTAGTGCGGTGAAGTTCGACACCCGTGGACTTGTCGCTGGCACTGCTATTCTCGGCAACGATCCCGGCGGCGAGTTCGGCGACAACTTCAACCACTTTAATGAGGATCTCACCGATGCCGAGATTGCCGACTTCCTGGCCAATCCCATTGATGACGCGCCCACGCTCCTTCAGCAAGCCACCAGCCGCATCGTCTATGACATGCTGCGCTACTATCTCGCTCCCGAGGTTGATAAGGCGAATAGCCCCGTCTTCGCCGCTGTGCTCACGCGCGACTACCACTTCAATGACCTGCCCACAGGCGAAGTCTGGCCGGATCATCTCCCCTGCAAGTTCAGCTACTCCGACGGCTTCGGACGCGAGATTCAAATCAAGGCACGCACCGGCCCAGAGATCGGTAATGGCAATCCTCCGCCGACCACTTCCACGCGCTGGCTCGGCAGCGGCTGGACCATCTTCAACAACAAGGGTAAGCCCGTGCGGCAATACGAGCCCTTCTTCACCACGGATCATCGCTACCAGTTTGGCCGCACCGTGGGCGTGAGTCCGATCCTGTTCTACGATCCGCTCGATCGCGTCGTGGCCACGCTGCGGCCGGATCATGCCTGGGAGAAGGTGGTGTTCGATGCCTGGCGGCGAACGCATTGGGACGTGAATGACACCGTTTTGCTAAATCCAGCGACCGATGCCGACGTGAAGGACTACTTCGCTCGATTGCCAGCCACTGATTGGACGCCGACCTGGTATGCGCAGCGCTCCGCTGTGCCGCCTGCGAATGCCAGTTGGCGAGTCAAAGCCGAGCACCAGGCCGCAATGCTGGCGAAGGAACACGCAGCCACTCCCACCGACACCCACTTCGACACCTTGGGCCGAGAGTTCCTCGTCGTCACGCACAACGATTATGAAGACCCGCGCTCGCACACTGAAAAGGTGGAGTTCGCGCACACGCGCACGGACTTCGACATCGAGGGCAACCGGCTCGCCGTGGTGGATGCCTTTGGCCGCGATGTGATGCGCTGGCACTACGATCTGCTTGGCCATCCGTTGCTGGAGGAGAGCATGGATGCGGGGCGACGATGGATGCTCACGGATGCGGCGATGCAGCCCTTCCACCGTTGGGATGAGCGGGGGCATCACTTCCAGCAGGACTATGATGCGTTGCGCCGACCGCTGCGTTTCTTTGTCACCAAACCGGAGGCAAACGCCACGCCTGTGTGCTACGAGCGCTTCACCTATGGCGAGCATCCGCAGGCTCCGGCGGCGGCAAACTTGCGCGGACGTGTTTGGTTTCACCGTGACACGGCGGGCAAGACGGAGATGAAGGCTTACGACTCGAAGGGCAACCTCTTGAACTCCGCCAGCACGTTCTGCCGCGACTACAAGAGCACGCCGGACTGGAACCAGCCGGATGCACTGGAGTCCGAATCGTTTGAATCCAGCACGACCTTCGATGCCCTGAATCGCCCGGTGAAGATGATCACGCCGGAGCCGAGCCTGGATGACCTGCCGAGCGAGATCAGCCCGCGCTACACCGTGGGCGGGCAGATCTTCTCCGTCACCGCCCGCTTCGCCCGTCCGCGACTGCTGGGCTCCAAGCGCGAAGACTTTTTTATCGTGCGTGGCATTGATTACAATGCGCGCGGCCAACGCCAGCTCGTGCAGTATGGCAACAACGCCGGCGGCTACGGCCTGCGCAGCACGATGACGTATGATCCGCTCACGTTCCGGCTCCAGAGCCTGGTCACGCTGAACAAGGATGTGGGCAAACCCAACACAAAGCACCAGTCGCTTGAGTATGTCTATGATCCCACGGGCAATATCACCGCCATCCGCGATACCGCGCAGCAAACGTTCTACTTCCGCAACCAGGTCGTCGAACCCGATGCCAGCTACACCTACGATGCCTTGTATCGCTTGATTGGTGCCACGGGTCGCGAGCAAATCGGCCAGAACCTCCCAGCTAATGCCTGGGATTGCCACCGCACCAGCACGCGGGGCAACAACTGCAAGTTCACGCCCTTCAACCTGCCGCACGCGAACGACGTGAACGCGATGCGCAACTACACCCAGAGCTACGCCTATGATCTCGTCGGCAACATTGAGGCCATGATCCACAAGGCCACCGGCGGCAACTGGACGCGCAACTACAGCTACGATCTCGTCCCCGGAACCACGCGGGACAAACGCAGCAACCGCCTCATGAGCACCACCGTCGGCAGTGGCACCGAGAGCTACAGCTATGACCTGCACGGCAGCATGATCACCATGCCTCACCTGCCCGTGATGGAGACGGACTTCCGCGACCAACTCTCCATGATCCAGCGCCAGTCGGTGACCTGCGCCGATGACCAGCCGCTCCAACGCGGCGAGCGCATCTTCTATGTCTATGACGCTCAGGGCGAGCGCGTGCGGAAGGTCATCGAACGCAACAACCGCCGCATCAGCGAACGCCGCTACCTCGGCACCACCGAAGTCTATCGCGAGTTCGATCTCGACGACGACATCGCTCTCGAACGCTGGACCCTACACATCAGCGACGGCCAGCGCCGTTTCGCCATGGTCGAATCACGCACCCGCGGCAGCGATGACCACGAGCGCCAGCTGATCCGCTGCCAGTTCCCGAACCACCTCGGCAGCGCCAGCTTAGAGGTCGAGTTCCAGCCCGATGCCCGAATCATCAGCTACGAGGAATACCACCCCTACGGCACCACCGCCTTCCAAGCCACCAACAGCAGCATCCGCTCCACCGCCAAACGCTACCGCTACACCGGCAAGGAACGCGATGAGGAAAGCGGGCTGAACTACCACTCGGCGCGGTATCTGGCGTGTTGGTTGGGAAGGTGGACGTCAACAGACCCTAGCGACCTCTCAGGAGGGCTCAATCTATTCGCATATGCCAACAGTAATCCCGTTGGTGCCATTGATCCAAATGGACTCGCGTCCCAAGACCCCTTAGCGGACACGGAGTTGGTCGCAAAGCCGGAAGCATCATCTTCTGCATCCTCAGCGTCCCCGCCATCAACAGTAAGTGTTGCTAGCAAATACTGGGAAGCAACCAAGGATTCGGTCGGAGAGTTCGGGGCATCTGTATTGGAACCATTTCTACCTACCATTGACCAAGTCTCCACTGCCCTTGCTAATCCACAGGTGCAGGGTGGATTGAAATTTGTGGGAGGGGCCGCAGAGGCTCTTGCTGGTGCCGCTACAGCCGAAACAGGAATAGGCGTTGTCGCTCTGGTGCACGGTTTTGATGTGGCTCGCACGGGATGGGAGCAAATGTGGACTGGCGAAGCTAGCCAGGACATTTTGAGCTCTACGGTGCAAGGTTCGCTACAAGTCTTTGGGGTCAGCAACCAAACCGCTCACAATTGGGGCGAAGCCACGAGCGGGGCTCTTTCCGCTACACTAACGCTCGGTGCATCCATGGCGAGCAACTCGAGTCGAGTCTTAGCGAATGAATTGAGTGCAACGAACAACGGTCTGACCACCATCACGCACCGAGGGAGCGTCGAGGGCATTCTTGCAAAGATTGAAAATGGCTACTTGCCAGCAAACTATCCTTCGCCCAACAACGCCGTCACTCGACTTCTCGATCACTCCAATGCTGCAGTATGGGTGAGTGAGGGACAGCCTACGCTCTCCAATCGCATATTTTCGGGCATGGTTGGTAAACGGGGGGCTGCAAGTATCACATTCGATGTTCAATCTAGCTCCGTGCTGCGCCCAGACGGCTTGTTGAAACGCTGGTTTGGCGGGGCGCAGCGAGTGATAGAACATGACATTCCAATCCCTCCAAATGCAACCGTGCGTCTCCCACGCTAAAAAATAATTCCATGAATGCTTATATTATTTGTTGGGTGACTTGGGCAGCGATCATCGCGTTGATGGCCTATTGGCGGAGGTCTTGGTTTGGGTTGATGGTGTTTCCGTTAGTTCTGTCTGGCATCATCGGGGGACTTGCGTGGTGGCGGCCTCAATATGCTCTCTGGTTTTCAATCGCAGTTCACGGCTTGCTTGTGGCAGTGATTTGCTTCACCGCAATTTTTAGGGAAAAATCAGGCGATGAAGCACTTCTAAATAGGGGTAAGAAGCGTCCCGATTCGAAACTGTAGGATCTCCCTTTTATGAAAATCTCAGAAGCCGAGTTTACCTCACGCTTGCATGCCCTCAGGCATTCCTTGAACGAGTCAGGATTAGATGCGCTCCTCGTTAACGATGAAGAGAGCATCTACTACCTCACCGGCCTGACCTTCAAGAGTCTGGAGCGTCTTTTCATTCTCATCATCACCTCCAAGCAGGTCACCTTCATCCTGCCGAAGATGGAACTCGCTCATCTTAACGCAGCGAGGAACGTGGACCGTCTGTGCACCTATTGGGAGTATCCTGCGAAAGAAGGCGAGCGCTGGTCCGATGTCCTGCTTCGAGAGTTGGGGGGCGCAGAACGAGTAGGAGTCGAGCGCAAAGCGCCCGCCGAACTCCTGTTTGCCATCGCGCCTCGTTCAGCCTGCATTTTGGATCTCCTGGAGTGCCAGCGGTTCGTCAAGTCTCCCGCTGAGATCGAACTTATTCGCCAGGCAGTCGGCTACTGCGACTTCGTGGCCCAACGCATCAATGAAACCTGTCGCTATGGCACCAACGAACTCGCCGTCCTCGGCATCGGTCGCGAGGTCCAGGGCAAGATCATGAAGGAGACCGAATACGACCTGCTCACCACCTCCGCCCTCGTCTTCGTCTGGCCGGGCCGCATCTCCCACCAGCCGCACGGCATCCCGTCCCTCCTCGACACGTTCACTGAAGGCAGCCACATCAGCCTCGCCTTTCTCCGCGTCAATGGCTACGCCGCCGAGTGCGAGCGCACCTTCTTCACCACTGAGCCGACTGCGGACCAGAAGCGGTTGTTTGCCACCATGCTGGAGGCTCGCCGCCGGAGCTATGCCGTTTTGCGTGAGGGGATCACCGCTGCGGAGGTGGACCTTGCAGCCAAAGAGTTCCTCATCGCGGAAGGTCATCAAGAGCACCTCATGCACCGCACCGGTCACGGCATCGGGCTGGGAAATCACGAAGGCCCCTACATCGCCGAAGGCGACAGCACCGTGTTGAAAGAGAATATGGTCATCAGCATCGAGCCCGGAATCTACATTGAGGGCATCGGTGGATTCCGTCATTCCGACACGGTGCGCATCACGAAAGATGGCTACGAACGGCTGACACACACGGTGGACGATCTGGAAAGTCTCACCTTCAAAGCACGGCCGGAAGCCCATGCATAAGCCTGCACCATGAACCTGGACGATCTCAAAACACCTCTGATGATCGGCGTCTCCGCCGCCGTGGCGGCATGGCCGGTGGTGAAGCTGCTGCGCAAGGAGTGGGTGGAGCAGCAGACGCATACCAATGCTTTTATTGGAGCGCTGCAAGGCGACTCGAAGTCAGTGATCTACACGGCGCTGACCCTAGCCTCGTCCCGATGGAAGTGGTGGCTGGGCCTCACGGGATCGCTGACCAAGCTCACCCAGGCGCTCTGCATCGCCTGGCCTTTGGAGCGATCCTCGCATGGCCGTGCCGCGATTTTCACCGCCCTGCAATTCCTCACCGATGGCGACCCCGATGGCCGCGTCGCGCGGACCCTGCGCGCCGTCCACGGCTCCTATCGCGACTACCAGGCCAAGTTCCGCGACCCCGAAATCCAGGAGCATCTCACCCAACTCGAAACCCTCGCCGCCCAACTCCAAATCCCCCTGTCCGCC
>JAGRPD010000336.1 GCA_020439875.1 Verrucomicrobiales bacterium | reverse complement strand
GTCTCGACCGAAAAACTCAGCGCCGGCGGCCGCAAGCCCCTGATTCAGGTCACGCTGAAACCGGGCGTCGATGTGCAGCCCGTTTGGCCGTTTGAGGCATTCTGCTCCAAGGACGCGTTTCAGCAACTGGCCGCCGATCCGAAAAACCCCCGCGAGCAACTCGCCGCCCTCATCACCGCACCGGAGAACGAGCGCTTCGCCCAGGTCATGGTCAACCGCGTCTGGCAGCGGCTCATGGGACGCGGCCTGGTGGAAACTCCCGACGATTGGGAAAAGGCACCCGCCACCCATCCCCAGTTGCTGCGCTGGCTGGGACGCGAGTTTGTCCGCTCCGGCCACAGCTTGAAAGCGGTGGCGCGCCTCATTCTCACCTCCCACGCCTACCAGCGCGCCAGCCTTCCCGAGATGCTGCAGACCGAGGCTCTCTACGTGGCTCCGGCCCCGCGCCGCATGGCCGCCGAGCAGATCGTTGACTCGCTCTTCGCCGCCACGGGCACTCCCTTCAAGGTCGAGGAAATGACCTTCGATGTCGATGGCATCTCCAATCAAAGCTCGCTCGGCAAACCCAGCCGCGCGTGGATGCTGGCCTCCACCTCGAACGAGCGTGACCGCCCCAGCCTCTCGCTGCCCCGCGTGCAGGCCGTCATCACCGTCTTGGAATCGTTCGGCTGGCGCGGCGCGCGGCAATCGCCCGTCACACTGCGGGAGAGTGATCCCAACGTGCTCCAACCCGCCATCCTCTCCAACGGCACCATGGCCACCTGGACCACGCGCCTGAGCGACGATCACGGCATCACCCAACTGGCGCTGCAGGACCAGACGCTCGATGCCTTCATCGACACCCTCTACCTCCGCCTGCTCACCCGCAGGCCCACCGCCGCCGAGAGAAAATTCGCCACCGCGCTGCTCGGCCCCGGATTCGACCACCGTCGCGACAACCTCCCGCCGCTGAAGCCCGTGAAGCGCGTCCGCCCCAAATACACCGCCTGGTCCAACCACCTCGACGGCCCCGCCAACGCCCTCGCTTCGGAACTCGAAGCCAAGGCCCGGCGCGGGGATCCGCCGACGCATCGGCTGAATGCCGACTGGCGCGAGCGCGCGGAGGATTTTCTCTGGAACACGCTGAACGAACCGGAGTGGATCTTCATCCGCTGAACGGAGCCACTTTTTCCGCCCTCATGAACCGCCGCCAATTCCTCACCCGCAGCGCCGCCGCGCTCGCCACCGCGCCCCTGACCGGAGCCGCCTCGCCTCTGCTCGCCTCCACCGCAGCGCTGCCGGTGGATGTCCCGATGGGCAAGGCCGAGCACTGCATCTTCATCTGGCTCGGCGGTGGCATGTGCCAGCTCGACACCTTCGATCCGAAACGCCGGGGCAATCCTCGGTCCTCCCCGAAGATCGCCGGCACCGACTACGCCAGCATCGACACCGCCGTGCCCGGTGTGAAATTTACTGAGCACCTCTCCAGGACCGCCCTCGTCGCCGACCGGCTCACCGCCGTGCGCACCTGCAACCACACCATCGTGGACGAGCACGCCTTCGCCACGAACTTCGTCCACACCGGGCGGATGATCAGCGGCACCGTCACCTATCCGTCCATCGGCTCGCTCGTCGCCCACCAGCGTGGCGCCGCCTCGGACGAGGTGCCCGCTTACATGCTCATCGGCTACCCCAACGTCAGCCGCGGCCCCGGCTACCTCGGCCCCAGCCATGCCAGCGTTCACTTGGTGGACACCCACAGCGGGCCGTCCGGATTCACCCAACCCGAAGGCCTCTCGAAGAGTCAAATGCAGCGCCGTCGGCAGTTCGCCGCCCTGCCCGATGGCCCGATCAAGGAACGCGGCATCGCCCACTACGCGCAGCTTCAAGAACAGGCGCGCCGCTGGGCCGGGCCGAAGTTCATGCGCCATTTCAAACTCGATGAAGAACCCGCCGCCCTGCGTGAAGACTACGGCGGCGAGTTCGGCCAGCGCTGCCTGCTCGCCCGCCGCCTCACCCAGGCCGGGGTGCGCTTCATCGAGGTCTCCCACAACCTCAACTTCATCAATGGCACCGGCTGGGACACCCATTTCGAAGGGCAGCTCAAGCAACACGTTCTCATTCAGGAACTCGACACCGCGCTCTCCGCGCTGATTCGCGACCTGGAAAAACAGCGCCTGCTCGACAAGACCCTGATCGCCGTCGGCACCGAGTTTGGCCGGCCCGCCCAGTTCGACAATCGCGGCGGACGCGGCCATCAAGGAAGCGCCTTCAGCCTCATCCTCGCCGGGGGCGGATTGAATCACATGGGCGCTTATGGCGTCACCGATGAGGAACTCGGTCAAAAGATCGAGGAAAACCCCGTCTCGATCCCCGATTTCCACGCCACCATCCACGCCGCCATGGGCGTCGATCCCCACAAAGAGCTGCACGAGTCCGGTCGCCCCGTGCCCATCACCGACGGCGGCAAACCCATCGCGGCCTTGTTTGCCTGACCCGAACAGAGAGCCCGCAACCCCCATCACCCATGAAACTCCCTTCCTCCCTCGCGGCACTGAGCGCCGCCACGCTCCTGTCTTGCCCGCTGTCCGGCCTCGCGGAAAACTCCGCCCAGACTGCGCCGGAAAACTCCGCGCAAATCGAAACCTCAGCACCCCTGCCCGAACCCACCATCAGTTGGAAATATCCGCCCGACATGCCCGGCGCACAGGTCGAGGTCTATCGCACGGTCGGCGACACCCAACTCAATGCCTACGTCTTCGAGCCCGAAGGTGCCCAAGCCGGCGATCGCCGCCCCGCAGCGGTCTTCTTTTTCGGTGGTGGTTGGCGCGGCGGCACGCCGGGGCAGTATTTGCCGCAGTGCCAGCATCTGGCGGAGCGCGGCATGGTCGCCATCTCCATCGATTACCGGGTGAACGGCAGGCACGGCGTCGCCCCGCAGGAATGTCTCAAGGACGCCAAAGCCGCGGTCCGCTGGGTCCGGGCCAACGCCGAGCGGCTCGGTGTCGATCCCGATCGCATCGCAGCGGGTGGCGGTTCCGCCGGGGGACATCTCGCGGCGGCAGTGGGCTTGATTCCGGGATTCGAGGACGGCGAAAATCTGGACCTGAGTTCGGTGCCGAACGCGATGCTGCTCTTCAATCCCGCCGTGGTGCTGGCTCCGGTGAAAGATCACCCCGGACTACTGACGGACGAGAAATTCGCCGATCTGGCCGAGCGGACCGGCGGGCATCCCGAAGAAATATCGCCCTATCATTTCATTCGCGCCGGACTGCCGCCGTCCATCATTTTCCACGGCACCGAAGACGAAGCGGTTCCCTTTCCCACCGTGCAGCTTTTCGAAAAAGCCATGGTCGCCGCCGGGAATCGTTGCGAACTGAAAGTCCACGAAGGCCAGCCCCACGGCTTCTACAATCCCGGCCGCTGGAAAGACGAAGCCGGTCGCGAATCCACCCGCCGCTACTACGCGACGCTCGCCCAAATGGACGCCTTCCTCGAATCGCTCGGCTATCTGAAACCAAAAAATTGAACCGCCTCTCCCCAGACAACCCACGACCGAGTCCATCATGAAATCAAGACGCCCCAAGACAGGTCTTCGCATCCTTGTCCTCGCGATTCTGTCCGCCTTCCCCGCCTTTGCCGGAGAAGTCATCCCGCTCTACACCGGGGAGATCCCCAACAGCATCCCGCACACCGAAAAGGAAGAGGTGGAGGAGCGAAACGGGCAGTTCTCCGGTTACAAAGGCGCTGTGGTTCCGACCCTGGAAATCGTGCTCCCGAAAAACGCGGCGCAACCCACGCCCGGTGTCGTCATCTGTCCGGGTGGCGGTTACGTGCGCCAGGTTTACCAACGGGAAGGCATCGACATCGCCCAGGTCTTCGCCGCGCACGGTGTCGCCGCCTTCATTTTGAAATACCGCATCCCCAATGATCGCACCATGGCGGACAAATCCATCGGCGCGCTGCAGGATGCCCAGCAAGCCATCAAGCTCGTCCGGGACAACGCCGCCAAGTGGCATGTCGATCCCACCCAGGTGGGCATCATGGGCTTCTCCGCCGGTGGCCATGTGGCATCCACCGTCGCCACGCATTTCAAAAAGGACTTCATTCCCAATCCCGAAGCCACCAGCCTGCGGCCCGACTTTGCCATCCTCATCTATCCCGTCATCAGCATGATCGACGGCATCACCCACTCCGGCAGCAAAATGAACCTGCTGGGCGAGCATCCGGATGAATCCCAGGTGAAGCGGTTTTCCAACGAACTTCAAATCGACGACGACACTCCGCCCACCTGGATCACCCACGCTGGCGATGACCAAGCCGTCCCCGTCGCCAACAGCATCCGCTTTTACAACGCCCTCATCGAGCATCACGTCCCCGCTGAGATGCATCTCTATCCCGCCGGCGGTCACGGCTTCGTCCTCAAAGATCCCGCCGAGAAATGGATGACGTCCATCTTCGACTGGATGCACCGCAGCCGCACCCCGTGAGGTCCCCGTGATATAGAAGACGGTTGTGAAGGCAGCCAATCTCCGGCTATCTGATGGCATGAGATTACAAGGCAAGACCGCGATCATCACCGGTGCCGGATCAGGCATCGGACTCGCCACCGTTCGCAAGTTTTTGGCCGAAGGCGCGCAGGTCTTCGCAACGGACATCAACGAAAGCTCCCTCGAATCCCTCGTTCGCGAGTTCCCCGAAGTCGCCGCACAGCCGGGCGACGTCAGCCAGCCCGCCGAAGCCGAGGCGCTCGTGGCCGCCGCCATGTCCAAGTGGGGCCGGCTGGACATCCTCGTGAATTCGGCGGGAATCACCGCGCGCAATGTCGCAGCCGACGCCAGCCTTGAGGAACG
>JAGRPD010000335.1 GCA_020439875.1 Verrucomicrobiales bacterium | reverse complement strand
TCTCTTCCAGCTCATCGGCCACGCCCGCTACCGCAATGACGACGCCGGTCGCGCCACCCTTTGGTATGATCGCGCCGCCCTCTTCGCCCCCCGCAACGCCGAGCTGCGCCAGAATTTGAACTTTCTCCAGGAGCAAAACCGCTTCCTCACCTTTCCCCCCAGCAGCCTCTTCACCGACTGGAGTCTCCTGCTGAAGCAAAATGAATGGCTGCTCCTCGCCGGCATCGGTTTTGCCCTGCTGCTCCTCCCCATCGCCTGGATGCAACTCAGCCGTTGCTGCCGCGGCACCCTGGCCGCCACCTCCGCCCTCGGCGGTATTCTTTTGGCCACCGCCATCGTCTTTCTCTGGCTCCGCCCCCAAGGCAGCACCCGTGTCGCCAACCTCGAAATCGTCACCGAAAAAGACGTCGCCGCCCACACCTCCGCCACCCTCGTCTCCAGCTCCGTCATCGATCTCCCTCCCGGCAGCCAAGTCCGCCTCATCGAGAAACGCGGAGACTGGAGCTACTGCGAGATCCCCTACCAGCGCGAAAACCTCCGTGGCTGGATCGAGACCGCCGTCCTCACTCCCCTCTGGCCCTACGACGCCCGCTGGCTGCCCTGATACCGTTTCGCGCGTAGTACCAACCCTTCTCGATCATCCCGAAATTTTATCCTTCCCGCGCAACCGCCTCTGCCAAACGGCGTTTCATGAAGATTCGTCATGACCTCTCGCGCCCTCTTTCTCATCCTCTTTCTACTGGCCGGGCTCAGCCCCCGCGCTGAGGCTCAGCTCGCTGTCTATCAGCTGGAGTTCAAACCCACGGGTGAAAGCATCAACTATCGCTCCTACGAGAGCGGCTACTACGTGGCTCCCATGACTGGAGGCACGGGCAGTTTGGTCCTCATGCTCACCACCGGGGGCGTCAAACGCTACTTCACCTATGACAACTTTGGCGAACTCTTCGTCGCCGTCAGCGGTGATCAACGCAAGGTCGTGCTCACCGCCACCGCCGCCAACACCGTCTCCACCACCACCTTCTTCGCCATTGGCGATGCCGATGAACGCTACCGCGTGGAGACCCGAGCGGCGGAAAGTCAGGTCCATCTCGCCCGCAAACTCCAGGGCTATTCCGTCTCCGCCGATAGCGAACGGGACCTGCCTTTTTCCAGCGGCAGCACGCTCGATCTCGGGGTGGCCGGAGCCGCCCATTTGACCGCCACCTTTGATGAAGGCCGAACCAGCGCCACCAATCGGGAAAGCCGCACCGTGGCTGCCGAGATCACGGAAATCGAGACCTTCCTTCGAGAGCGGGGCTTTGTGGATGGCCTCGCGGGCACAGCGAGCGCGGGCGGCGGAACAACGGGAGGTGGCACGACCACCCCATCTCGCTAAATCCCCCCCGCTTCAGACCGCCAGGTGCCCCAGCGAGAGCAGCCCGTAGTAGGTGTACTCGCAGTCGAGTTCGTCATCGAGCCAGTTGCCGTGGAAACCGCCTTCGGCATTCCACAATGAGTCGATAAAATCCAAACAAGGCTCCCGCAAATCCTCCCAACCTGCCTGCAGCCCATCCAAGGCATGCAGCGCCACCGCCGTGGACAGCAAATCGGGAATCGGCACACCCGGAAACGCTCGAAATCCCCCCTCCGGATGCGCCTGCTCCCGCAGCCAGCCATCCATTCCCTCCGGTATCGGACGCCCGAGGTGACGCAGCAGAGAAACGGCCGCAGCCGTGGCTGGCACCAGACCAAAGGGTTGGTTGCGCTCATTGGAAAAGGCACCGTCAGCCGCTCGCAATCCCTCCAGACAGGCGATCAGCGCCGTCTCCTCAGGCGCTTCGCGCCCCAAATCCTGATGCAAACTCCAGCCCAACAAGCAGCCGTACGCCGTCGCCCGCTGTTTCCCCAAAGCCTGGTGATACCCTCCGTCCGGCGTGCGAAAGGCCTCCATTCGCTGCGCCAATTTCTCCCGTTGCAGCTCCGTCAGCCCGTCGCCCCCAACACTGGCCCAGCACCGCGCCAGACAGCCGAGATGCACAAAATCCAACCCCTCCCCATCGCCAAAAGTCGTCAACCACTGCCGCATCGCCTCCCAGGGAGGATCTGCCTGCAACGCCATCAACCCCTCCAGGCCAAACACCGAGTAGTACAGATCCGGTTTTCCTTCCCGATCCGCAAAGCCCCCGCTCGGAAGCTGGCGAGCGCGCAAAAACCGCTCCACCAGCTCCGCCGATTCACCCAGCAATTTCGGCGCGACGCGCGCCACTTGCAGCATTTCGAGACGAAAAGACATGCCCGCGCCGAGATCTCCCTCTCGCCTTACTGAGCCGCATCCGGCTCATCTCCAGCGGAGGGCGGCATCCCATTGGGCTGGGCCGAACCTTCCAACTGGCCCAAAGCCCATTGGATGCCCTTCAGGATGTGCTGCTGATATTGTTTGGCGATCTCCGGATCATTCTTGCGCTGATCAGGATTCCACTCCGCATCCCACACATCCTCACGATGCCCCAGCGACGTGTAAAACACCCGTCCCTGGCCCACCTGCTTGCACCAAGACACCGGATAGTATCCCGGCGTACCCTCGTTGGGATGGGCCTTCAATCCCAGCAGGCCATGTGTCTTGCTCGGATCATAGGTTTTGATGATGTAAATCTCATCAAACACCGTCCATCCCTCCGGCAAGTGACTCACAGCGGGATGCTGCGGATCATGAATCGTTGGAGTCACCGCGACTTGCGCCTTGTGGGTCTTGAACTCCCCTCCCAACGTCGCCGAGTAAGGCCGGAAATCGTGATAAGTATCCGACCCCGAATGCATGGCGATGAAGGCTTTGCCGCCTTCGATCAAACCGATGAAACCCTCGGGATCTGGCAGCATCAGGTTGCCCGTCGTATTCGCAAAAATAAAACCATCGTACTGCTTGAGCCGTTCCATGCTCATCTGCTCGGCCATGTAAGCCCGCACCTTCTCCTGAAACTCGCCCTGCGCCTGATTAAAGGCCGCCAGCGCCTCACTGTAGGCCGACTGCCGCGCCTTGAAGGCCTCGGGAGATTCCTTCGGTTTGGCCTCTGGCGGACGCCCCGGGCTCTTGGGTTGCCCCTCAGGCTGATGCACAAAATCCACCGTGAACGCCCCCGAATCCGCCCCCAGCTGGGCCAACACCTTTTCCGCCGTCTCAATGGAAGAGTGCCGGAAACTCGTGGTCACCGTCACGACCAGCAGCTTCTTCGCTGCCTCGGCCGACGCCTGCTGTGGAGCCCAGGTCAAAAACGAACCCGCCAAGAGAAATGAAAGAGTGAGAAATCGCATCGCCACCTCAACGCGGACCAACCCCGCCTTCTTCCCATCGATTTTCGCTCGTCCTCAACAAACCTCTGGCCAGCCGCCGACAACAGCTCCGCCAAACTCATTCGACGATCCACCCCAGTCCGAACTTGCGCAGAGAGACCATTCAGCGTTGAATCTCGCCATGCGAAAAATTCATCTCTCGGCCCTCTTGCTCACCCTGCTCCTGACCCAATGCAGCCGCGTGCCAGAGTGGTTGCCAGGCACCTATCAGCTCGACACCGAGACCGTGGCCAAACCGATCAAAGAACTCATCGACCACTCCTCTCAACCTGCCGAAGGCGAGTCGAAGGCTGGAAACGTGATTTCCGCTTTGGCGCAAACCATCGGAACGGGAGCCTTGATGGCGGAGTTCCGAGACAAAGAAATCATCATCACCCAGGACGAAGTGCGCATCATGAAAAATGGAGCGGGCCAAGCGAATCACTATGAAGTCATTGATGTGCCCGATGATCAATCCGTGATCATCAAACTCGACGATGGTTCCCTCAAGACCCTGCACCGCACTGAGACCGGCGTGGCCGTGAGTTTGTCAGGCAATGCGGACATGGATGTCTATTTGAAGCGCGTCACCCCGTGACCCACGCGGAGGTCACTCCACGCACTTGACGCCCATCTTGCGCAGGGCTTTGCGCAGCTCTTCCTCCAGCGTGGCGTAGTCGCGCTCACGCATGAGGTGCGTCTGCGTCAGTTCATCCAGCTTCTCCTGCGTGGGGCGGTCCATTTCCCGAATGCCACGCATGTATTCGAAGAAGTGCGTGCCTTTGCCGTCCCCGTCGATGTGGTAAAAAAAGTACGTCAACGCCAAGGCGGAGGCGTAATTTTTGCTCGCATCCCCACTGGTCAACGCCGAGGTCCAGGTGCGTCCGTCGAGGTTCATCAGGATCTCTAGCGGCACCAGTGGAAACTCGCCGCCGTAGTTTTTCAGGTGGTCTTCCAGCCGATTGTCCTGCTGCGTGAACTTGAAGCGCCCGTTGTCATACTGCGCCAGCTCCACGTACTCCGCCGCGCCTTCGATGTACCAGGTGGGAAGCGGTCCCAACCAGTGATTCATCATCTGATGCGTGATCTCATGGATCAGCGTTCTATAGTCTTCCGAGCCATAGTCGATTGACACTCGTTTGCCCACCATTTTGACGCCCAGAGATTGCAGCGGCAGCATCAGGGCTTTTTTTCCTGACATATAAACCCCAGCGGATCCCTCAATGCCGCCCTCTTTGAAGTAATCGGCTTTGTCGGTGAAAATCCGCGCCATGAACTTGGTGCGTAACCTCTCGGGAGTGGGCTCAATGTCCAGGGGCAGCAGGCAATTCGCCAGCCAAGTCGCTTCAAACACTTTGGAAAACTCTCGCACCGTCGCTACCCCGATGCGGGAATCACACACAAACTCGTAGTGCTCGGACTCGTAGCGATAGCTCTTGGTCTCATCGTTTTCTTCCAACACGGTGGCATCGCCCTTTTCGTCGAGCGCCACCGTGGTCGGCCATTCCTTGAGCGCAGGCGGGCCGTTGTATCCCTCCGCGCCTTTGCCTTCCGTCGAAGCTTTGGCGGCTCCCGCTGGAGGGGACGATTCCCCGAGGTGATCATTGACCCACTGCTGATCCGCCGCAGAAAGCTGACTCAGCGGAACCCGGCCCTGACTGTTGGGCAAGATGAGGATCACCTGCCCATCCTCCACTCCACCAAACTCCGCCGTCACGGTTTGTCCCGCTTGGTTGGTCCAATTGCGTGCCTCGGCTGCCCACACCGTGCCTGCCATCCCCACTGCGATGACCAAACCCGGCATCGCGAAGAATCCGCGCATTTTTTTCATCTCAAACATGGCTCTCATGTAGGCCGAGAGCAGCCCGATTGACCAGCTCAGAGCACGCATTTCGAAAAAAAAGCCTCCCTCCGCCCGCCGATCGAGACCGTTTACGATCGACAGAAAGAGGGAGGCTCAGCACCATGAAGGAAATTCTCCGTGAATCAAAAAGGGAGCCCCCGTTCAGCTGACCCAGATGCGACGCTCGTCACAGAAGTCGTACAACTCATCCAGCAGCGCATTGGCCGCCTCCAAGTCGTCCTGCCCGCGAAAACGAAACAAGACTGGCAGTTCATCGAAAAGAGGGCTGGCCTCCAGCTTGTCAGCGATGGCATTCATGGACTGGCGAACCGCTTTGGCAGTCTGGCTCGTTGTGAAAAGGTGCTTCAGCCGAACCTCATGCTGCCAGTACGGATCGGGCTTGGTAACTTCGGGATGCAGGATCTTCATAGCTCATTCGGGATGGGTTTGGTTTTTCGGGAGCTACCAAGAGATTTCCCAGCCCGAGCGAATTGTTACAGGCATCGCAGAAAATAAATTCACTTTCCCGCATTCAGCTGGCAAACGCCTGCAATCCCGGGACGGATCCCCTGGCAACCCAAACCCCGCAGCACATCCCCTGCCCCCCCCTGTAGAGGCACCTCACCTCAGCGCTTCTGCATCGCCTCAAAGGCCGCAGCGTAGCGTCTCCCCAACTCGCGGTACGAAGCGCTGTCGAAGTGCACCGCATCTCCTCGATGAGCCAGACCGTCCGACGCCACAAAGGCGCTGTTCGGCACCTGCTCTGGCAACTGGCGATGCGCCTGATCCACCACCTTTTTGGCTCCGGACCAGGGCTTTTCGGAAAATTGCCCCATCTGCCCGGCGATGAACGGCACCTCGGGCGCATTCAGCGTTTTCCGAAACTGAGAAATCAAAGCGTGCAGCTTCTCCGCATACGTTTCCGCCAGCCCCTCCTTGGAGTCAGACTCGCCTTGATGCCAAAGAATGCCCGCGAGCTGACCCGATTTCATCGCGATCCGCGCGCGGCGGATGGCATCGTCCCAGGGATGCCCCTTTGTCGGTTCATAGGCCACCCCCGGCTGCCAGGCATCAATCGGAGATCCGCCGTGTGCACAGGGGATGAGTCCGATCTGCCAATCCGGATGTTTTTCCGCCAGCGCCAGCGCAAAACTGCGCCCCAACCCCACCCCGACGACCTTGGGTTTGTCGTTGTGCAAAGGATCGACCGCTGGCACCCACTGATCTTCGGCATTCAGCGTCCACACTCGCGGGTGTGGTTCTTTGTCCTGAGCCTCCACCGTGCCGCGACCCGCCATGTTGGACTGCCCCACCAGCAGAAAGAGATGCAGATTCGTCGGAGGCTCAGCCCCGAGTAACATCGCCACATTCACCGTCAGAAAAAAAGCAATCCATCGCATCATGCCGCACCCTAGCCCGAGCCGTGGCCGTCGTGCAAGATTGCGATGAGCCTTTTGCGGCATGAACTCGCAGATTCCCGATTTCCCGCCTCATCCCTCCTTGCATCCCTGCGGCTTCCACCGCATAGACCCTGCATGCTTACGCTCAAAGATGTCACCAAGTCCTTCAACGCCCGCATTCTCTTCCAAGGTGCCAACCTCACCATCAACTACGGAGAACGCGTCGCCCTGGTCGGACCCAATGGCGCGGGCAAATCGACTCTCTTTTCCCTCATCCTCAAAACCGATGAACCCGACTCTGGCGAGGTCCTCCGGGACGAGTGGACCACCATCGGCTACCTGCCGCAGATGAGCGCTCCGATCGGTAATGAGACCGTCATGCAAATCGCCACCGGACGCGCGCACGTCCTTCCCGAGCTGGAAAAAACCCTGCGCCAGCATGAAGCCGCCGGCACGGTGGATGAGCCCGCCTACTTCGAGGCGCAAGCCAAGTTTGACGCGCTCAATGATCCCAAGGTCGAGGCCCGAGCCAAAAAAATCCTCCGCGGACTCGGCTACAAAGAAGGCGAGTTCGATCGCCCAGCCCGCGAGTTTTCCGGCGGCTGGGTGATGCGCGCTCACCTCACTCGCCTGCTGGTGATGGAGCCCGACCTGCTGCTGCTCGACGAGCCCACCAACCACTTGGATCTGCTCTCGCTGATCTGGTTTCGCGAGTACTTGAAGGGCTTCTCGGGCGCGCTGCTGATGATCTCTCACGACCGCGACTTCATGGACTCCCTCATCGAGACCGTTTATGAAATTCACGACACCCGCCTCATTCAATACAAAGGCAACTACAGCGATCACCTGCGCCAGCGGGAGGAGAATCACGAGCGGGCGATGACCGCTTGGCGCAATCAGCAGAAGGAAATCGAGCAGATGCAGGCCTTCATCGATCGCTTCCGTTCCGTGGCTTCCAAAGCCTCTCAGGCCCAGAGCCGCGAGCGCCAACTGGAGAAGATGGACAAACTCGAGCGCCCCAAACCTCTGCGCAAAGTCTTCCGCTTCCAATTCCCCCAACCCCAACGGGCTGGCCAGCGCGTCATGGCGCTGGAAGACGTGGAACAGGCCTACGGAGACAAAGTGATCTACACCGGGCTCGATCTGGAAGTGCAGCGCGGCGACCGCACCGTCCTCGTCGGTCCCAACGGTGCCGGCAAGTCCACGCTGATCAAAATCCTCGCCGGAGAGATCCCCATCCGCAGCGGCACCCGCCGTCTCGGCACCAACGTGCGCATCGGCTACTTCTCCCAGCATCGCACCGATACCGTGAACCCCGAACTCTCCGTGCTCGAAGAAATCCGGCGCTGCGCTCCCGAGTTTCGCGAGGACGATGCCCGCTCTGTGCTCGGCTCCTTCCTTTTCAAAAAAGAAGACGTCCACAAAAAGTGCAAAGTCCTCAGTGGGGGAGAGATCAGTCGGCTCAATCTGGTGAAGTTCCTCATGGACCCACCGAACCTCCTGCTCATGGATGAGCCCACCACCCACCTCGACATTTGGAGCATCGAAGGTCTCATCGGCGCGTTGAAAAACTTCGAAGGCACCCTCGTTTTTATCAGCCACGACGTTCACTTTATCCGTTCCCTCGCCACCCAAGTCCTGCACATCAATGCCGGTCAGGTCACTCGTTTTGCCGGAGACTATGATTACTATTTGGAGAAAACCGGCACGGAGGAAAACGCCCGCGCTGCTGTCATCGCCGATTGAGGCCCCCGCTCTCCATCGCCGCTCGGCCTCAGGACTGGCCCTGACTCTGCTCACGCTCCTTGGCGCGATCTCACCCTTGCTCGCAGGGATCGATAGCCCGCTGGAGGCGCAGATTGAGCGTTACATCAAGTCCCTGCGCGCCACAGGTCGCATCTCCAGTGCGGAGAGCACCGCCTGGGTGGTGCATGATTTATCCACGGGCACCCAGCTTGCCAGCATCAATGCCAGCACCCCCCTGCAAGCCGCCAGCATGGTGAAGCCCCTCATTGCTCTGGCCTTTTTCCATCAGGTCAAGGCCGGCAGACTCTCCTACGGATCCACCAGTCGGCGGCATCTGGAACTCATGATCCAGCGCAGCAGCAACACCTCCACCAACTGGGTCATGCGCCAAGTCGGAGGTCCCGCCGCCACCAAGGCGCTGCTCGCCCGGCACTACCCCAGTGTCTGCCGCAATCTGCGCCTCGTCGAGTACATCCCCGCCAGCGGCCGTGCCTACCAAAATCTCGCCTCCGCCAACGACTACATGTATTTCCTCGCTGCCCTCTGGCAAAAGCGGCTGCCCTACGCCACGGAGATCCTGCGGCTCATGGCCCTGCCCGGCACCGATCGGCTCTTCGACAAAGCCAGCCGCGTCCCCCCCGGTACGCGAGTCTATGACAAAACGGGCAGCACCGCCATGTGCTGTGGAGACATGGGCATCCTCGTCGCTCAGGGCACCAATGGCCGCAGCTATCCCTACATCATCATCGGCATCATTTCCCGATCCTCCCGCACCGCCTCGTACGGATCCTGGATCGGCCTCCGCTCCAACGTAATTCGCGAGGTCTCCAACCTCACCTATCAGTACCTCAAGCAGCGCCATCCCCTGCGCTGACGCTGACATCTACCCTTCACGAGTCATGAGCTGGAAACGCCGCATCCTTCGACTGATCGCCATCACCCTCCTCACGCCCGTGGTGTTTCTTTTCTCCTGCCAAAGCCGCCTCATCTACTACCCCACGGATTACGTGACCACGGAACTCGATTTCGCCCGGCGCAGTGGGGTGCGCGCCATCCCCTACACCAGCAACGGTCAATCTCAAACCGCCTGGCTGCTACCCGCCCAGAAAACGCCGCAACGTCTCTGGGTCTGTTTTTCGGGAAATGCCGCCCGCGCTCTGGACTGGCTGCCCACCGTCGAGGACTGGAATGAAAAAGCCGCCTTTCTGATGGTGGATCTACCGGGCTACGGCTCCAACTCCGGATCTCCCAACCCCCGCAGTATTCGCCAAGCTGCGATGGACGCCGTGGATGCCTGCCGCGCCCAGGACGGTCTGGCCCGTGTCCCGCTCGGATGCCTCGGGCACTCCCTGGGTGCAGCCTGCGCCCTGATGACCGCCACCGAGAGAAAGGCGGATCGCGTGGTATTGATCTCACCCTTCACCAGCATGGCGGAGATGGCCGATCAAACCTATTTCAAACCCGTCAGCTTGCTGTTGCGACATCGATTTGACAATCGAACCGAACTCCGCCGCCTGCTGCAACAAGACCTCGCCGCTCAAGTCACCCTGATTCATGGCGAGCAAGACTCCATCATCCCCGTCAGCATGAGTCGCGACCTGCAAACGTTGGATCCCACCCGCATCCAGCTTCACGTCATTCCTGAAGCCGATCACAACGACGCCATCGATCTCGCCACCGCTCAGATCGAAGCCGCGCTAGCTCCGTGAACGCTGGGATAGAGGATGGAATAGAGTATCTCCATTGACCAAACAAACGCTGCTGTCAAAAAGACTGCCGTCGCAGCACCTAATGTCCATAACAACCACCGGATTCCGCTCCCCCAAGCTCGCTGGAAGAACACCCGAGAATATCCCTCCAGCAGGGGTCCCAGCGAGTAAAACACATTGGCCACCAGTCCAAACGCCGCCACGCTGCCCCAGTATCCAAACAACGCCTGTTCCGACATCGTCGCGCGAAGACCCCAGGTCCATGTCAGACCAAGAGCCAGCAAGATCGCGTTGTAGGGCAGCCGCATCCGCTCCCAAAACGTCCACCCACCCCGCAGGGCCTGAGATAAAGTCTCGCTCATGATTCGCCCAGGCTAGGGTTCACCTCCCACTTGGATCTCGCCGCCGGCCGCTTGCCAGGCTTTCCAGCCGCCCTTGAGCACCCACACATTTTCCAGCGGAAACGTCTCCACCAGATGCTGCCGAATTTTGCGACTGGCCTGACAGCTCTCTCCACCGCAATACAGCACCACTGGCCGATCACTGGTTTGCAGCTGATCCAGCAGCTCGAAAAGCTGATTGTCAAAGCCCTGCTCATTGAGCAATCGCGCACCCGGGATATGACCTGCCTCATATTGATCCGTGGGTCGTGCATCCAGCCACATCACCTCTCCAGCCCACTCCTCGCGCACGCGTTGCAGCGTCACCTCATCCTCTGCTGGCGGTTCGTTCACCGCATACCACGCGGGAGCCAGCGGATGAAAAAAGTGCGTGGCCACCGCCGCCCCACCCGCCAGCAGCAGCAGCACCAGCGCTTGCTTGATCGCTACCCGCAGCATCACTTGGCCGAGTCCGGTTTGCGAAACACGCTAAAATAAGCCAGCTGCCGTTGATACTTCGGGATCTTGCTATCCGTCTGTACCTTCAGCGCGCCCAGCGTCACCGTCTCTGTCTCCTTCGGCGTGACTTTGATGCGGTATTCGCGCCCGGGTTTGACCTCGATGACTTCAAATTCCACATTATCCCGCGTCGCCGTCACCTCGGTGATGTTGAGTGGATCCTTGCCCACCATTTTCACCGTCGTCTCTTTCGCCACCGGTTCATCCCCAATCCACCATTGCAAGGTCCGCGGCTCGATCTCCACCACCGCCGGCACATCCAGCACAAAAGGAACCACCCACTCTGGATTGGCGGCATCATCCGTCGTGACCGTGACCGTTTTCTCATGCCGCCCCACGAAGCTTGAAATCTTAAACTCCGCCTTCCCCGTTCCACTGGCCCCTGGCGCGTAGGTCCGACTGTCCAAAGAAGCACTGAGGCAGGAGCAGGTGCTCGAGATATCCTTGACCGTGATCGCCTTGTCCCCGGTATTGCGGAAAGTGAACTCCACCTCCACCGTCTCCTGCTCGGGAGTCGGATTGACTTCAATGACCGGCTTGTCCAACTCCAATCCCGCCCAGGCAGGCAAAGCGCCAATCAGAACTCCAAACAAGCAGACAAGTCGTTTCATCAAAAAAAGATACCACCGCGCATCCTTCTGCCAAGCGCCAAAACCCCGCTTTCCGCCACGTTGATCTGTTATTCCCACCATGAAGGTTCACCTCTTCCACCTGCCACTCGCTCTCCTCGGCCTCATCGGGACCGCGTCCTGCACCAGCTCTCGCTCTCCTCTCGCGCCCGACACCGTGGCCACCGACCTCGGAGCCATTGGCGCAGGAGAGGGACCCGCCTGGAAAGACGGCAGCCTCTACTTCACCGACGGTCAGCACATCAATCGACGGGATGCCGACGGCAAAACCACCGTGTTCCGTCACAACGCCTCCAATGGCCTGTTGTTTGATGCCGCAGGCCGCCTCACGGCCTGCGAGTCCGGCCTGCGCCGCGTCACCCGCACCGAGGAGGACGGCACCATCACCGTGCTAGCCTCCGATTTCGAAGGCAAACGCTTCAACTCCCCCAACGATCTCTGCGTCAATTCCAAAGGCGATGTCTATTTCACCGATCCGCGCTACGGCTCGCGCAAAGGCATGGAAATCCGAGACAACCAAGGCCGCCTGATCGAAGGGGTGTATCGCATCAATCGCCCGGCCAACCTGCCATCCGGACTGTGCATGTTCGCCTACGACATCCCCAACGTCACCCTCATCCTCGGACCCGAGGAGGTGCAGCGCCCCAACGGCATCCTCATCTCTCCCGATGATCGCTACCTCTACATCGCCGACAACAACAACAATACCCGCGGTGGATCCCGCAAGCTGCTGCGTTTCACGCTGAATCGTCACGGCAGAGTCCAACCGGGCAGCCGCAAGGTGCTGTTTGATTGGCAGGATGGACGCGGTCCTGACGGCATCAAAATGGACGCCGCTGGCCGACTCTACGTCGCCGCTGGCCGCAACCAAGCCAACGATTTTGAAACCACACGCTTCAAAGCAGGCTGTTATATTTTCAGCCCGCACGGTCGCCTGCTCGATTTCATCCCCACCGCCCCCGACGAGGCCACCAACTGCGCCTTCGGCGGAAACGAGGGTGACACCCTCTTCATCACCTCAGGTCAGCACCTTTGGAGTGTCCCTCTTCACCGCTGAAAGCTCGCTTCAGATCAGCCTGCGCCACGGGTGATTTTGAGCAGGTACCAATCCACCAGCTGCGGACCCCAAAACAGCCAAATCAAAGCCCCCGCGCCCAGGTAGGGGCCAAAGGGAATCTTCGCGCTCCACTCCGCACGCCCCGTCAGCCGCTGCAGCACCGCCACCACCGTGCCCAGCACGCTGGCCGCCAACACACTGAAGAGCACGGCCTTCCATCCGAGGAATGAACCAAACATCATCAGGAAGAGTACATCGCCAAATCCCATCGCCTCCCGTGGCACCACCACCAGTCGGGTGCGCCCCTCCAGGGTGTTCACATCTTCCCACTCAAATTCATCCTTCAGCTCACCCGTGAGTCGCTTGATGATGAGCTTGGCCATTCGCAGCTCCACCAAAACCTCCCGCCACTCGCGATCGTTGATTTTCACGACCTCAGCCGTCACCACCATGCGATCCGAGGCTCGCACCAGGACCTCATCCCATTCGTAGTCCTGCCCCGCCAGCCGGATGATCGGCGGCTGCTCTGGGTTGGGCTGCTCCACCGCAAACGTCTCCGGTGTCTCAAATTCAAACTTTTTCCTGCCAAAGGCCAGCTTCCCCAGCTCCACCACCAACCACAGCAACCCCAATCCCAGAGCCGCGCTCCCGAGCGACATCAAAAAGCCGTTCCAGTGCGTGGTTTGCAGCATCAATACCGGCACTGCGGCGGATCCGATCAGCCCCAAGACGGTGCCACCCAGCGTGATTTCATGCGGCAAAATGAAATGCTCAATGTCGATAAACGTGCCCGCCACCACCAGCGCCACAAACACCCATAGCACCAGCACCTCCGGCCCCCAAACCGTCAAACCCGTCCACGGGCCACCAAAACGGATGAAAACGGCGTAAAACAGCACCGCCACCAGCAGCTCCACCCAAAAATAACGGGCGGAAATGCGGGCCTTGCAGTTTGCGCATCGCCCCCGCAGCAGAAGCCAACTGATCAGCGGCAGATTGTGATAAAACGGAATTTGATACTCGCAGGAGGGGCAGAAGGACCGGCGCGGCCGATTCACCGAGAGCCCACGTGGCAGACGATAGATCACCACATTCAAAAACGAACCAATCCCCGCTCCCAAAAAAAAGATGATGCAGTGGAGAAGAGCGTTGAGGACGGCGTATCGGGTCATGACGTGAAGCAGGCGGAAACTTGCCTTGCATGTTGGGAGAAAGGAAGCAAAAAAGCCAAGGATGCCTGCCACCAACCGCCAACGCCTGCGAATCAGCTTTTCCTGGATGAGCCTGATCCTGCTGAGCGCCTGCTCGGCTTCCTCCTCCGTGGAGCGCCGGAGCGCGGTGGTTCCGAGCCAGGCGGCGCACCTCGCCGCGCAGCATGATTTGGTGGACATTCGGCGCTTCATTCCCGACGTCGCGGTGGATCTGCGCTACACCAGCTCGGACAATTCGACTCATCGTCGGCTTTACCCGGCCAACATGCCCTGCCTGCTGCGCACCCGCACCGCGATGAAGCTGGCCGCCGCGCAGGCTTGGTTGCGGGACTACGGCTACAGCCTGCGGGTTTGGGATGCCTGGCGTCCCCCGGAGGTCCAGCTCATGCTGCGCGAGTTGGCCGAGCATCCCGACCTGTTTTTGGATCCGTCGAGCGATTGGTCACGCCACTGCTCCGGCACCGCCGTCGATGTCACCCTCACCGATCCGGAAGGCAACGAACAGCCGCTGCCGACCTACCACGATGAGCTGACTCCTCACACCAGCTACCACTATCAGGGCAGTGATCGGCGCATCGCGCAAAACCTATGGCTTCTGCAAACCGCGATGACGCAGGCCGGATTTCAAATGATCGAGACAGAGTGGTGGCACTTTGACGACAGCTTCTACGCGCAGCATCCCGCGCCCATCATCTTTGGCCATCAGCTCGGCATCTCCCTGCCTGCGCCGGATTGAGACCCGTCAGGTTCGCCGTTTCAAGCCAGGATCTTCGGCACCAATTCGCCGTGGACATTGGTGAGACGCATATCGAGCCCCTGGAACTTCATGGTGAGTCGGGTGTGATCAAAACCGAGCAGGTGCAGCAAGGTCGCGTGCAGGTCATGCACATGCACCGCATCGCTGGTGACGTTGAAACCAAACTGGTCACTCTGCCCCAGGGTGACGCCGGGCTTGAGGCCGCCGCCGCTCATCCACATCGTGAAGGCGTTGGGATGGTGATCCCGCCCATCACTGCCGCCTTGCACCATTGGGGTGCGACCAAATTCACCACCCCAGATGACCAGCGTATCCTCGAGCAGACCGCGCTGTTTGAGGTCGGTCACCAAGGCCGCGCAGGCTTGATCGGTGAGGCCGCACTGAGTTTTGAGCCCGTTGGTGAGACCACCGTGATGATCCCAGGCTTCGTGGAAAAGCTGCACAAAGCGGACGCCTTTTTCAATCAACCGCCGCGCGAGCAGGCAGTTGTTGGCAAAGGAGGGCTCGCCGGGTTTGGCTCCATAGAGATCCAGCACATGCTGTGGTTCGGTGGAGAGATCCATGATCTCGGGAGCCGTATGCTGCATGCGATAAGCCAGCTCAAAGCTGTTGATGCGGCTGGCGATCTCCGGATCTCCCACCACACCCAGACGCTCCTCGTTGAGCCGCTTCAGCGCATCGAGAGACGCGCGCTGAGTCGCATCATCCACGCCCTGAGGGTTGGACAAGAACAACACCGGATCACCGCTGCTGCGGAAGGGAACGCCTTGATAGACCGTGGGTAAAAAACCACAGCCAAAGTTCGATAAACCGCCGCTCGGACCTTTCTGACCGGATTGCATCACCACGTAACCCGGCAGGTTTTGATTTTCCGTCCCAAGACCATACAAGGTCCACGCGCCAAAGCTCGGGCGACCAAAAACCTGCGTGCCCGTGCTCATCAAGATTTGAGCCGGGGCGTGGTTGAAGGCATCCGTGTGCATCGATTTGACAATCGTCAGGTCATCCGCGATGCGGGCGGTGTGCGGCAGCAATTCGGAGATCTCCGCGCCGCTTTGACCGTGGCGAGCAAACTTGAACTTCGGCCCCAGCAGTTTGCTATTGGGATTGATGAAGGCGGAGCGATATCCCTTGAGCAGCTCGGGTGGCGGCAGCTTGCCGTCCCATTTGCTCAGTTCAGGTTTGTTATCAAAAAGCTCCAAGTGACTGGGTGCGCCCCCCATGAACAAATAGATGACGCGTTTGGCCTTTGCCGGATGATGCGGCTTCTTGTTCGCCAGCGGATTGAGCGGCGCGGGTGCGGCAGAGGCGTTTCCCCCGCCCAGAAGATTCATGGCCGCGATGCTGGCCAGGCCAATGCCGCAGTCCTGAAAGAACCAGCGCCGCGTGAGATAACGGCGGTATTCAGTTTGAAGTTCGTTGGCAAAGTTCATGATCAATCTTTGGTGACGGTTTCGTCCAAATTCAAAAGCACCCGCGCCACCAACGTCCAGGGTGAGACGGCCCCTTCAGCTTCTTGAGGACGGCGGAGCAACTGCCGCAGCGTGGACAGCTCGCTCTCCGTAGGGGGACGAGCGGTGCACAGCTCGAAGCCGTAACGTAGGCGTTCGTCAGCAGTGCCTCCGCCCTCCTTCCGCATGCGGCGGCCGAGAGCCTCCGCAGCCTGCATGGAGAGAGGTTCATTGAGTGTCATGAGGGCCTGCATGGGCGTGTTGGATCGGGCGCGGGCCACGCAGCTCGACTCCCCCGTGGGCACATCAAAGGTGGCGAGGAATGGAAACGGTGTGGAACGGCGGCGAAAGGTGTAGATGCTGCGGCGGTAGCGATCTCGGCCCTCGGCATCGACCCAGGGGAAGTTTGCATAACTGGCGGGCCTTTCGAAGAGGAAAGCGGGGGCAGGAGGCATCACCGGCGGACCACCCATCTTGGGATTGAGCAGACCACTGACGGCAAACTGAATGTCGCGCACAATCTCGCCCTCCACCCGAAAGCGTGGACCACGAGCCAGCAAGCGATTGTAGGGATCCCGCTCCAGCAACTCGGGCCGCGTGACGCTGCTCTGGCGATAGGTGGCACTCTGAGTGATCAGACGATGCAGGTGTTTGACACTCCACGGTTTCGCTGAGGGATCCGATGGATGCATGAACTCGCAAGCCAACCAATCTAACAAATGCGGGTGAGTGGGCGGACTGCCCTGCGTACCCAGGTCTTCCGGTGTATCCACCAATCCCACACCAAAGTAAGCCTGCCAAACGCGGTTGACATAGGCGCGGGCGGTGGTGGGCGCACGATCATCCACCAACCACCGCGCGAGGCTGAGGCGGGAGGAATCGGCACGCGCTGGCAGCGGATTCAAAACGGCAGGTACCGCAGGCTCAACGATATCGCCCGGGCTGAGGTAATCTCCCCGCTTCAACACGTGGGTCACGCGAGGCTGCGACCGCGCGTCGAGCACCAAGGTGGTAGCGCCTTCCGGAAACTCTTTCCACGCAGCTTCATAACGGGCTGCCGTTTCAGCGAGATCGCGTTGAGAGGACACAAAACTACGCAGCACGTCGGGTTCCGTCAGTTTTCCCTCGGTGACTTTTTGCCGAGCCGCCGCCGGCAGAGGGTCGGCCTGAGCCTGGGCTGCTGTGGTCCAGGAAATGCGATAGCGGCCAAGGTTCATCGTCTCGAGATCGTCCGAGTTATCGCCCCCGTGCTTTGCAGAGAGTGTGACCTGAAGGTCCATGCCAGGAGGCACGACGAGAGGTGCCTTCAATTCGAACACGGCATTGCGCGGCTGATTGCGACGCCCCGGCCCTTGATCGATGCCCCAAGCAGTTTTGGGATCCTTGTCGATGGCGTATTGGATCGGTCCCGTGACCCGATCCTCCTTGGATTCATCTTCACGCCGAGCAAAACTCACGAGCGGCGTGTTTTCAGGCTCGCCGTAGTCCGCTGTCGCGCGAGTTAGATCGACGGAAATCGGTTTGGCCGTTCCTCCCTCTGAGGGAATGAGGCTCACGCTAAACTCGGTGAGCGCGCAGGTGCCGCGCAATGATCGCCCGGGGCCATAAGCGGGGAGATTGGCGTCGTTCATGAGCTCCAACCGCAGCGCCGTGATGGCCTTGCCCTCCCAGATGTTTGCCGGACTTTTCGCGATGAGGTTGGTGTCCGACCGAGTGGGCGCGTAACCTTGAGCCAGCAGACTGCCGTCGGGCTGAGGCAAGACTTTTTCTCCACCGGCGAATTCATCAACGAAATCAATGGGGGTCCACGTCGGCAAAGCCTTGGTTGTTTCTCCCGCCCATTTTTCGACTCGCTGACGCCAATCGGGGTGTGACTTTTTGAACTCCCTGTCGATCTGATCTAACTTCGTTCGAACGGCCTCCGCGCTTTTTTCCTCAGCGCGAGAATAGACGACGCGACCGGGCTCGTTGTCATTGTTGAGGAAGGCGAAGATTTGATAGTACTCACGCTGGGAGATGGGATCGTACTTGTGATCGTGGCATTGGACGCAGTTGAGGGTGAGGCCGAGCACCGATTTGCCGAGCGCGTCCATGCGGTCAAACATCGCCTCCATGCGGAATTGCTCGGGGTGCACGCCGCCTTCTTCATTGAGCATGGAATTGCGCAAGAAACCGGTGGCCACAATCTGATCCTGAGTCGGATGCGGCAGCTGATCGCCAGCGAGTTGATCGATGATGAAGCGATCATAGGGCAGGTCGCGATTGAAGGCGCGAACGACCCAATCTCGGTAGTACCAAATGAAGCGCATCATGTCCTTTTCATAACCGGTGCTGTCTGCGTAGCGAGCTGCGTCCAGCCAATGCCGACCCCACCGCTCTCCGTAGTGGGGGCTGGCGAGGAGCCGATCGATGAGTTCGCCCCAAGCGGTTTCGGGAGCGCGAGCGTAGGCGGTGGTGAAGGCGTGGACCTCGGCCGGGCTAGGCGGCAGCCCAATGAGGTCGAGCGAGGCGCGGCGGATAAGCGTCTCGGGCGGAGCTTCGGGTGAGCGGTTCAGGTGCTGAGGGGCAAGTTTTTCATCGATGAAAAAATCGATGGGACTGCGAACCCCGTCGGGCACGGTGGGACGGACAGGCGGACGAAAGGCCCAATGGTCAGATTTATCCTCCAGAGCAACGGACGCACTCTCTGGCCAGACGGCACCTTCCGCGATCCAGCGGGTGAGGAGGGCGACGTCAGCGCTGGAGAGAGGTGGGGCTTTGCGCGGCATTTGCTTCTTCGGATTGTCCCCTCGGACCGCGTGGATGAGGCGACTGTGGTCTGGATCACCAGGTATGATGGCAGGGCCAAAGTCACCGCCTTTCATGGCGCTGGGGCGATGATCGAGGCGGAAAGCGGCCTCCTGCTTGCTGCCGCCGTGACATTTCCAACAGTGCTTTTCAAACAGCGGTTGGATGTCCTGAACGAAATCCACAGGAGCCGCAGCCGCGAGACTGGAGAGGGAGGCCAGCAGCGCGGGGAGCCAGACATGGGGGAGTGGCCTGAGGGTCATATCCAAAATACGCGACGAAAGAGGCAGGACTTGTCGGGATGTTTGGACGATCCCGCTCCCAGCCGGGACAATGCGGTCAGCTTTTGAAGACTGGATTCTGGACGATCTGAATCACCCGCCACAGGATGCCCCCCAACATGACCCACAGCGCCAAGTGGTAGGCCCCAATGATCCAGGGGCGCAAACCGCGCCGTTGGGCGCGGCGGACCACACTCTCCGCTGCCCAGAGCAGGCTCAAAACCAGCGGCAGATAGAGCGAGAGCATGAAGCGATCTCCCCGGCCAATCGGCGAGTACCAGCCGTAAGCGAGTGTGAGACCGATGCAGCTGCCGACGACAAAAAGTGTCACGGAAATGGCTTCGGGATGCAGGCATTGGCGCGGACATTTTTCGACCATGCCTTTCCCCCAAAAGGAGGCGAGCACGACGAGCAGGAGCAGGCAGAGCCCAGCCAAGTAGGCACCCCGCCACTCCAGCAGGCCGCGCCACGGCTTGTTTCCCGCGCGATTTTGTTGGGTGATGCCCGGAGTCCAGAGATCGGTGAGTTTGGTCTCCACACCATCCCTGAGCCGCTGCCAAATCTGCTCGGAGGTATGGGTGGCAGCGTAGGTTTTGAAAGAGGGTCGCTCCGTGGCGGGCAGAGACTCCAAGGTGGCTGCGGAGTTGTAGGTGCCCATCCAGGCGTAGCATTCTCGGAAATCGTCAAACCACATCCAATAGGCGGGATAGCTGTGCATCGGATCGCCGAATTTCTCCCGCGCATCCGCCAGACGCGGGCTGATGGTCATGAGGTGAAAAAACAGCAGCAAGGCGAGACCGAACCAATGATTCCGCCGCACCCACTGGGTGGTCCCCGCACGGCCCGGCCAGTGGGCCAGCAGCCATCCCCAAAACCAGCGCATGGTGCTCACACCGATGAAGGCGAGCAACAACGGATGCACCGAGCCCTTGGCCAAATAGGCCAGCCCTGACAGCACACCGATGAGGGAATAGACCCAGAGCGAATTTCCCAACAAACCAAAGATGCAAGCAATCCAAGTGAGCGTGAAAAACACGTAGTAAAGCGGCTCCGGCTGGAAATAAACCGCTCGGGGCAGCAGGGCTCCCAGGCCACCGAGGAAGACCACGAGCAGGCTGGCGGGCACGGAGAAGACCCGGGCACAGGCCAACCCGGTGATGAGGAGAAATCCCAGCGTTAAGCCGATGTTGAAGGACCGACCTTTTTCAAACAAAGCGCGATCAGCGGCGGTGACCTCGTCGTCCCCCGAGATGGTTTGATCGGGATCCGCCAACCAGGCGGCGACCCAGGGCCAGAGGGGATTCACCACGCCGTCGGTGCGGTGAGGCAGCCAACGTTTCAGCGGCTCCGAGACGCCTTGAGTGAAGTCGGGCCACAGGTCGGGACGCGTCTGCAACGCGAGCTTGATGTTGTGTTTTTGATCGCCCCCGAGCACCCGCGCATCCGTGACATTGGTCTGGGTGCGCAGCAGACCAGCCAGCCAGAGATGCACACCCGCATAAAGCGCCAGACCCGCCAGCAGGACCATCCAGCGGCCGTAGTTCGGCCGCGTCCGCAGAGCCACGCTCGGCGGCATGGCGTCGGGGATCTCGCCCGGGGTCAACGTCGCGTCCTCCATGCGCAGCCTCCGCCCGATCCGTGCTTAGCGCCGAGGGCGCACCTTGATTTCCACGCGGCGGTTGAGGGACTGTTCTTCCACGGTGCCTGAGGTCGAGGAGAGCGGATGCGCCTCTCCCATACCGACGGCGCGCACTCGATCGGTCTCGAGTCGCAAGGAGGCCTGCAGCCAACCCACCACCGCCTGGGCTCGGCGCAGACTGAGGCTGAGATTGTAGTCATCGCTGCCGAAGCTGTCCGTATGGCCTTCGACGATGAAATCGGAATCCGGGTTCTTTTGGATCAAAATGCCGAGCTTCATCAGACTGAGGCGCGCCGCCTCCGCCAGCTGATCGCTGCCGTATTCAAACAAGAGATCGGTCGGCATAAGGATCGGATCGGTACTGCCACCCAGGCGTCCGCCGCCCTGACTGAGGAGCTGGTCCAAGCTGCTGAACCCCTCCACTTCGACCCCCGCCGCATCGGTGCCCTGCCCTTGAGCCTTGGCTTCTCCCAGCAGGTCCACGTTCATCGCTTCCCCGTCGTTTTCCCCCTCCAAGGCCGAGGCATCCAGCAGCATCTGCTTTTCTGAGACCGGCGCCGTCAGCACCTCCCGCCGCACCGCCGCCATCTCCTGGGCCAGACTCTTCACCGAGGAGGTCTCCGGCCCCAGCATGCGGGCGAGATCTAGCTTCGGTGCCGCCCCCTCACCCTGAGCCGCCACCTCGGCACGCACCAGGTTTTTCATCTCCGTCACCTGCGGAGTGAGATCGATCTCTTGATTGTCCGGCAACATCTGGACCTTGTCGAAATCATCCAAGTCGGGCTGAAAGGCCTTGATGTCGGGCTCGACGCCGGGCGTCAACTGCTGAGGGATCTCCTGCACGGCCTGCTGCTGCTTCAAGAGATCGGGATTGATTCGCACGCGATGCGGTTCGGGCTCGACCGGGCGGGATTTGGAAAAAGCCCCACCCAACGTCTCAAATCCCACCACCAGGATGCCGTGAAAAACGACGGAGAGCAGCAGAGCAAAGATGATCCACCAGCGCAGACTCCAGTCTTCCCGTGACCGAAACGTCGAGGTCTGGGCCGGTTTCCATTCGTGGGTGCGCGTCGAAGTTGCCATAGTGAAGAAGCTCGATTCGAGGTGAAAGGTCACGCCTGATCGCCCGATCTGGCAAGCCTAACACGTCTCATCCAAAGATCAACGTCCCGGGCCACATCAATCTTGGGTTTCATCGTGCCAGGGTCGAAGCCTGGAAAAGCCCACGCCTCCAGCGCGGAAAACTCTGGAGCTGGTTGCACTGAGCCCGCTTCCCCTTCAAAAACCAGCCATCCGGGTTCGACAGTCGGCATTCCATAAACTCCGCAAGCGGACCTTCAAGCCTTTACCGTCACTCGACGCGAATCGCCACGTGGCTTGACTCTCCCGAGTCGAGCCTTTGTGCACGGCAAGCCCGACGGCGTAGAGCTTGGCGTAAAGTTCGCCCAAGAGCAGCGAC